>CALWKP010000021.1 GCA_944381295.1 uncultured Clostridia bacterium
TTACCGGCACTGCATAAGTAGAAAATTGTAGTCCTCTGCTTTCGTCAAACCCATCCGCAGCTTTGATCAATCCCAGGCATCCCGCCTGGAATAAGTCATCGTATTCCATCCCGCGTGATCGGAACCGCTTTGCACAGGCATGAACCAGCCCCATATTTTCCCGGATTCTCCGTTCACGATCATCCATTGGCAACCGGCCGCCGTTCCAGCCTCTTACGCAGCGTCACAGAAGTTCCTTTCCCCGGATTGGATTTCACACGCACTTCGTCCATAAAGCTCTGCATCACTGCAAATCCAAGACCTGCACGTTCATCGCCGCCTGTTGTGTACATTGGTTCCATCGCTTTTTCCACATCTTCTATTCCACAGCCTTGATCGCGTACTTTTATAGATACCACTCCGTCATTCCATAATTTTGCCGTTATGTAGATGATTCCTATGGTATCCCGGTATGCATGTACGATACAATTGGTCACTGCCTCTGAAACAGCGGTCTTAATATCTGCCAATTCACTGACGGTTGGGTCTTCCTGCGCTAAAAATGCCGCTACGGTTGCCCTTGCAAAGCCTTCATTCGCAGAACAGCTCAGAAAAGAAACCCTCATTTCATTCTTCGGTTTCATGCGAAACCACTCCCCTTTCTACCTTTGCCAGTTTGTCCAATCCTGCGAGCGATACAATGCGTTCCACTTTTTCCGGCATATTCGCTACTACAACACGTCCTCCTAACGCCTGCATCAGTTTATATCGCCCCATAATCAGCCCTATTCCGGAACTGTCCATAAACTGCACCTCGGAAAAATCCAGGACCAGACGTTCTGGCCTCATTTTTTCTACCGTCCCATCAATTTCTTCTCGCATTTCCTTGGCTGTGTGATGATCGATTTCTCCGCTGAGCAGCCCTGTCAGCGTCCCGTCTTTCCAGATCAGCCGGATGCCCATCGCAATCCCTCCGAATTTTGTAGATTTCTGACGTTTTTAGTATCCCCGTCAAATCAGGAACTATCCCTCCGATAAGCCTATTTTTCCAATTTTTTCAAAAAAACACCCTCTATCCCTTACAATAAAGGATAGAGGGTGAAATAATGCTCGAAACCCGCCGCGATTCTATTTTTGTTTCGTATTCGAGAATTTTTTCAGAACGAGTGGACGAAGCTCTCCTGCCAGATAAAACGATCCGCAAATGATGATCGCTCCATCTTCACCACACAGCTCTGCCGCTGTCTGCAATGCCGCCTCCTGATCGTCCATGGCACGTACATCGCCGCAAAATTCATCCGCAACCGCTTTCAATTCTTCACTGGAAAGGGAACGCGGGTTTTCTGGCCGCAGGGTGATCATTGCCGAAAATAGCGGTGCTAAACTTGCTAGGGCTGTCCGGCTATCTTTATCCGACATCATTCCCATTACACCAATCAGCTGGTGCCCCGACAGATAAGTTTTCAAAACATTCGCCAAAGCCTGCGCACATCCAGGATTATGTCCGCCATCCATCAGGACTAACGGCTTTCTGCTCAGGATTTCCATGCGTGCAGGAAGCTTTGCTCCTGCAAAGCCACGTTCCACAGCGCTCCAAGGAATCTTTGCGCCTTTTTCCTGCAAAACTTCCAATGCCGCAAGCGCTGTCGCCGCATTTTTTTCCTGGTGCTTCCCTATAAATGGTAAACGAAGTTCCTTTCCGTCGTATTCCAGGATACTCCCTTCCAGAGACGCCTGTTTCTCTCGGATACGGTTCAAATCTGCTGTTAGAAACCTGGCTCCTCGTTCTTCTGCAATGCCTTCTACAGTGCGAAACACCTCTGGGCTTTGCTCCGGGTACAACACGATTGTGCCGCCCGGCTTGATGATCCCGCATTTTTCAAACGCAATCTTTTCTAGAGTATCTCCCAAAATTGCTGTGTGATCTAACGAAATAGAAGTGATCACCGCCACCTCCGGAGTTCTGATCACGTTTGTTGCGTCGAACCTTCCGCCGAGACCTACTTCTAACACCACATAATCGCAGTGGCACTCTGCAAACCAGGAAAGTGCCAACGCAGTAATCAGCTCAAATTCTGTGACCGTTTCTCCGCGCTCTTCCATTTTCCTGACCGCTGGCAGCACTTTTTCCAACTGTTCTACCAGGGATTCTTTAGAAATCATTTCCCCGTTTATCTGAAAACGTTCCCGAAAATCACTTACGTACGGTGAAGTATACAACCCGGTACGATATCCTGCCTCTTTCAGCGTGGACGCAATCAGGGTAGAAGTCGTCCCCTTTCCATTGGTACCGGCCACATGGATAAACCGCAGCCGGTTCTGTGGGTCGCCCAACTCTTGAAGCAACCCCTGCACCCGTTCCAGACCCGGCTTGATTCCAAAACGCAGCAATGAATTAATTGTATCTAACGCTTCCGAATACGTCAAAATTTCCACCTCACTGCAAATGGCAGGGACTTCCAACGGCTTTGCCGGGAAGTCCCTGCCTGCATAATCCTATGATTTCTCCGATCAGGCATTTAATGCTTCGATCGATGATTCCAACAACTTGACCCGTTCTGTCAGCTTGGCAACATTCTGTTTTGCCCCTTCAACGATGTTCGCCGGAGCTTTGCTGATAAAGCTTTCATTATTCAACTTAGCTTGTGCGCCTACCAATTGTTTGCGTGCGCTTTCCAGCTCTTTATTCAGCCTTGCCAGCTCTGCCTGCTTATCCACCAATTCTTCCATCGGGATATAAATCTTCGCCGCGCTCGTGACAATCGTTACTGCACCGGGAACTTCAAAAGCATCTCCAATCTCGATCTCGCTTGCATAAGCCAGCTTTGCAATAATGGCAGAGCCTTTCTGGAATGTCTCGGGAACTGCAGTCGCTACATACAGGCTCGCTTTTCTTGACGGCGGCACATTCATTTCCGCCCTGCGGTTACGCACTGCACGAATCGCTTCCATAATCAGGCGCATCTCTTCTTCTGCTTTGGGGAAATCATGTTCCGCTGTTGCCTGCGGCCACGGCGAAACCATGATCGATTCTCCACTGTGCGGCAGAGACTGCCAGATTTCTTCTGTAATAAACGGCATAAACGGATGCAACAATTGAAGCGTCCCGGTCATCACCCATACCAGAATCGGACGGGCATTCTGAGCAGTCGTTTCATCGCCCGACTGCATACGGATTTTCGCGATTTCAATATACCAGTCAAAGAAATGATCCCACAGGAAATCGTACAGCTTCTGCACCGCCATACCAAGTTCAAATTTCTCCAGGTTATCCGTTACAGCTTTTGCCACACCATTAAATTCGCTGATAATCCAACGGTCCTCCAGCAAAAGGTCATCCGGCAATTCATTCTTGACGTCATGGCCTTCGATATTCATCAGGATAAACCGCGCAGCGTTCCAAATCTTATTGGCAAAATTCCGGCTTGCACTCACTTTTTCATCCGAGAACCGCATATCGTTTCCAGGACTATTCCCCGTTGCCAGTGTAAACCGCAGCGCATCCGCGCCGTATTTCTCGATGATTTCCAGCGGGTCGATGCCATTGCCCAGAGATTTCGACATCTTTCTTCCCTGTGCGTCACGCACCAGACCATGAATCAGAACATTCTGGAACGGCGGCTGCCCCATATGCTCAAATCCTGAGAAAATCATCCGGGCAACCCAGAAGAAAATAATATCATACCCAGTTACCAGGGTACTGGTGGGATAGAAATAATCCAGTTCCGGGGTCTTATCCGGCCAGCCAAGTGTCGAGAATGGCCAGAGCGCTGACGAGAACCACGTATCCAGCGTATCTTCATCCTGATGCAGATGGCTGCTGCCGCATTTCGGACAGGTATGCGGTTCTTCGCGGGAAACAATCGTTTCTCCGCAATCCTCACAATACCATGCCGGGATGCGGTGGCCCCACCACAGCTGACGTGAAATACACCAGTCTTTAATATTTTCCATCCAATGGAAATAAATCTTTTCAAACCTCTCCGGAATAAAATGGACTTCCCCGTCGCGCACCCGATCAATAGCTGGTTTTGCCAGAGGTTCCATCTTGACAAACCACTGTTTTGATACCCGTGGTTCAACGGTTGTTCCGCAGCGATAGCAGCTTCCCACATTATGCTTGATATCTTCTACCTTAATCAGATAGCCTTGTTCTTCCAGATCTGCGACAATACGGCGGCGTGCCTCCAATCCCGGAAGTCCACTATATTTTCCGCCGTTTTCATTGATGCTGCCATCCTCGTTCATCACATTGATGACCGGCAGATTATGCCGCAGGCCAACTTCAAAGTCGTTGGGATCATGCGCCGGTGTGATTTTTACCACGCCAGTCCCGAAGTCCTGTTCCACATACGTATCCGCAACAATCGGAATCTCCCTGCCTACCAGCGGAAGCGTCACGGTCTTGCCGATATATTTCTGATAGCGTTCATCATCCGGATGCACTGCGACCGCCGTATCTCCCAACATGGTTTCCGGACGGGTCGTCGCCAACTCAATAGATCCGCTGCCATCTGTCAACGGATAGCGCAGATGCCAGAAATGTCCATCATGCTCGCTGAATTCTACTTCCGCATCTGAAATAGAAGTCTTGCAGTGCGGGCACCAGTTGATAATCCGTTCCCCGCGATAGATCAGCCCTTTTTCATACAGGCGCACAAACACTTCCCGTACCGCACGGGAACATCCTTCATCCATCGTAAACCGTTCCCGGTCCCAATCGCAGGAGGAACCCATCTTTTTCAGCTGGCTGACAATCCTTCCGCCGAATTTCTCTTTCCAATCCCAGGCACGCTCTAAAAACGCTTCGCGCCCAATTCCTTCTTTCGTCAGGCCCTCTTTGCGCATCGCTTCCATGATCTTTGCTTCTGTCGCAATCGATGCGTGGTCGGTACCCGGCACCCACAACGTGCAATACCCCTGCATTCTTCTCCAACGAATTAAGATATCCTGCAAAGTATTATCCAGCGCATGACCCATATGCAGCTGTCCCGTAATATTTGGCGGCGGGATCACAATGGTATACGGTTTCTTTTCCGGTTCTACTTCCGCATGGAAATAGCCGCCTTTCAGCCAAAAATCATAGATCCGGTCTTCCACTTCGCCCGGTTCATATGCTTTCGCGAGTTCCTTGCTCATTCACGTTCCCCCTCGGTATTTCAAAAGAATTTCTTTCTTCCTATCTTCTTATCATGCCGTACTATTTCATCAGAAAACGACATTGCATTCATTATCCCATTCCTTGCCGTCTTTGTCAATCGTTTGCGCCCGATTTCCAGCGGTTTTTCCGTCAGTTAGACACCAATCCTACCGCTGCGGCGCCGCTCATCACAAACAGGTCAATAATCACTGCAATCGATAAACATGCCGCTATATCTTTTTCCCGCGTTACCGTCACTGCAAAACAGTTTCCTTTCCTTCCCCAACATCCTCCATGAGTCATCAGGACGGTTCCATCCACATCCACAATATCAAATGTCCGTGTGTTCAAATCTCCACGAAATTTCCATGGTACTCCGCTGAGCCGGAACACCGGCTTCCTTCCCATGCCCGAAAACAATACTGCAACACGTTCCCGGCCTTCGATCAGAACGCTGTACCGCGATAATTCCGGTGTCCCAATCCTCACGATCTTCGCAGAGCATTCCTTTACTGGTCCCAACAAGATAAGTTTGCTGAAAAAGGTCCCTTTATCCCCGCTTACTCGCCAGGTATCACTACTATCTGCTGATTCTATCAGAAATAATTCTTCCGGCATCCCGCAAGGTTTGATATAAAATTCCACCACCGTCCTCCTTTCTCGGAATTCAGAATATCACCTGCAATCACGAAAATTTCTATTCATGAAATCATATGCACATTTCTTTCCCAAAATTATCTTTCCCGCTTTTCCCTCAGGACAACCAACTTACCAAAACTCTTTTCCTCCAAAAACAATCCTTCCGGAATGGAAAAGCCCCCGGCTTCCCATTTGGGAAATCCGGGGACATTCTGTTATCCGATCATTGCTGCGGCCTTTTTCTTGGCCTGTCCATCTTTCAACGCAAATGCGACATTGATTGAATGGTCGCCCACACGTTCCAAATTGGTGAGCAAATCGCTATACAGCGTCCCCGCTTTCGGCGAACACAATCCTTTATTCAAACGCGCAATATGGCTTATCCTTTAATTCTTCTGTACGTTCGTCAATCAGCTCTTCAATCCGGTTGATCCGTTCCGCAAGCTCTGGATCTTTTCCTCTTTTTTCAAACAAACTGCATGCGTCTTCCAACAATGAAGATACCATTTTTTTCAGATCTTCCAGTTCCGCTTTTGCATCTGCACTCAATTCAATTTTGCTTTTTTCCAAAGCTTGCGCGATTTCTCCGATATTAATGCCATGATCGCCAATCCTCTCAAAATCGCTCACTACATGGAACATGCTTCCCAAAAGTTCCCGATCCTTATCCTCAATATCCAGCGCATTGATCTTGACCAGATATTCGGTAATCCCGGCGTTCAGAAAATCTAAAACATTTTCATTCTTTTCCAGTTTATCCATCATGGTTTCATCTTTTTTCAGGAGCATGTCCATTGCCTGCGAAAAACTTTTCCGCGCAATTTCAGACATTCTGGAAACTTCCTTTGTTACTTGCCCTACTGCAATCGGCGGAGTGCTCAGAATACGCGAATCCAGATACTGGAAACTCATCTCCTCACGTTCTTCCTCCTTGCCAGGCACAACTTTACATGCCAAAGCAACCAGATAATTGCTCAACGGCAACAGAATCGCTGTGCATACCACATTGAAGCAAATATGCACTGCGGAAATCTGCATCATGGTATCGCCTGGGAAAATTGCCTCAATCCACTCGGTAAAGGGAAGCAACAAGGTGATGATGACAAACAAAATTGTTCCGATCACGTTAAACAGCAAATGGACAACTGCAGTCCGTTTTGCGGTACGGGAAGTTCCCACACACGCCAGCAAAGCAGTCACACATGTACCGATATTCTGACCATAAACTACAAATACTGCAGATCCCAATCCAATAGCGCCCTGGCCTGCAAGCGCCTGAAGCACGCCGACGGATGCCGACGAACTTTGAATGACCGCCGTAAAAACAAGACCGACCAAGACACCAAGCAGAGGGTTGGAAAACTTCGTCATCAAACCGGTGAACGTCGGGTCATCAGCCAAAGGTTTCATAGAATCACTCATCACGGTCATGCCAAAGAAGAGGATTCCAAATCCGATAATGATTTGCCCGATATGTTTATGATAAGCTTTTTTCATAAACATCATAATCACGACACCTAAGAAGATCGCGATTGGAGCAAGACTATTCAATTTCAAGGCGATCATTAAACCTGTAACAGTAGTACCTATATTCGCGCCCATAATGACGCCGACCGCTTGTGCAAGGTTCATCAACCCCGCGTTTACAAATCCTACCGCCATGACCGTAGTCGCTGAAGAACTCTGGATAATTGCTGTGACGACCAAACCTACAAGGGCACCCATATACTTGTTCGTCGTGAGCTTTTCCACCATGGACTTCAATCGCGCTCCCGCAGCCATTTCCAGACCGTCGCCCATCAGTTTCATACCGAACAAAAACAGTCCCAGGCCGCACAGCAGCATCATAACATTGGATAGATCCATATAACCCCTCCGCTACTCAGTTTTTTATATTGACTATGGATCATTGAGAAAGCCGCCTGCCGATATCTCGATTGACAGATTTTAATACACTATAAAATATACCCTATTTTTTACCATTTTATTTTCTTTTTTAGAAAATTTCCTGATTTTTTACTATTTGTACGAAAAAACACAAAATTCTACACAAGAAAGATTCTCTTAATATATGAGCAGCTATATTTTTTATATTATAGACTTTTTTCTCTTTCCTTTGCCTCTTTTCCTTCTTTGTGGTATCATATTTTAATATTGTTATCTTTTCCATTGTTTCTCTTGGTTATGTCTTTCTGAAAGGAGTTCTTTTCATGAAATCTCTCAAACGCAAGTGGCTGCTTTTCTTTCTCCCTGCTGCTATCCTTTTAACCGTTCTTTCCTCCGCTTCTTCATCTTTCAGCGAATGGTACGCTACCACTCTTTACCGTTGGCTGTCTTTAGGAATCAATACGATTACCTCTCTTTTTCCTTTTTCTCTCGCCGAATTTCTCGTACCACTTGCAATCTTATCTTTCCTCGCTTACCTCATCTTAGCCATTATTCGGTGTATCCGTTTTCCAGAATTTCGAAAACGTCAAATTCAAAAATTATTCCTTAACATTTCCATTGTGATCAGTATTTTATTTTTTTCCTTCACCGTATGCTGCGGGATCAATTATTCCCGTCTTACTTTTGCCGACGTCTGCGGATTGGAGGTCCGGGATTCTTCTCAGGAGGAATTAGCTGCTCTCTGTACCGAGCTGGCCGGCACGGTAAATCTTCTGAGGGAACAAGTTGCTGAAGATGAAAACGGCATCATGATATTGAGTCAGGACTTATCCCAGACTGCATCATACGCCCGCGATGCTTTTAATCTCTTGGAAAAAGATTATCCTACTCTAACCGGAGGATATGGTATTCCAAAACAGGTCCTCTGTTCCCGTCTAATGTCTGAATGTAATATTACCGGAATTTTCTTTCCTTTTACCTTTGAAGCAAATGTCAATACCGATGCACCAGATTATTCCATTCCGGCCACCATGTGTCATGAACTTACCCATCTGCGCGGATACATGCGGGAAGATGAAGCAAACTTTATCGCATATCTCGCTTCCCGAGAAAGCAGTTCTCCCGACCTGCGGTATTCTGGGGCAATGTTGGCGTTTGTCTACGCAAACAATGCGCTCTATGCAGCAAATCCCGAACTCGGCAGTGCAACTTATCAATTGTTGTGTGAAGGTGCTCAACGTGACTTTGCCTATAACAATGCCTACTGGGATCAATTCAAAGGTCCTGTATCAGAAATTGCCACTCAGGTAAACGATACCTATTTAAAGGCAAACCGTCAGGAAGACGGTGTAAAAAGTTATGGGCGCATGGTGGATCTTCTGCTCGCAGATTACCGGAAGCAGAATTCCTAAAGCCGTGGAATCTAACTACAACCATGGAAAAACGTTTTCCTCCTTATGAAATAGAGCAGACGGAAAACATGTCTCCTGTAAACAAAAATGTCTGAAAAAATAGCAGAACCCGACGGTCCTGTCAACGATGAAATGAACGGCTGATGCCGTCATTGACAGGATCGTCGGGTTCTGCTGAATAAACAATCAGGAGGGCAAAAGCAAAAAATGCTTTTGCCCTCCTCTATGATGAAAGCACGAAACAATAGGAAGTTTCCCCAAAAATCTTTCGCTGATAAAAAGCATAGTCTTCCAGACAACGTTCAAATTACGTACATAGCAACCCGCGCTTTTGATCTTCACAGTTTCTCAGAAGGTTAAGCCACATTCCACACAATCCATCCCACCACGCCCAGACATACCAGGATGACCATGCATATAATCAAGATTCTCACCGGTTTCGAAAGACGTTTGAAACCAATTTCCGAAAATATTTCTATCACCGACGAAAGCATTTCCAAAATATCCCCCAGGATGTCCATGCCTTTTCCCCTCTATTGAAGCTTATCGCGCTTTCTGGCGAGAACCCCTTGAGAATATCTGCCAGACGCTCATTTCAAAAGATACCTTTCTTTTGCACTTATCCCATTTTCATTGCTTGGGCAACGGGAAAATAATCGGGTCTACTGCCGCATTCAACGTTTCAAAATGATAGCCTTCTTTGTTCAGCTGCCATAGGATCGATGGCAGCTGCGACACAGTGTCCTCTTTTGCTGCCGCGTCATGACACAGAATGATCGATTTATTTCGGCCACGTACCCCTTGCACTGTATCTCGATAAATCGATTCTGCCGTCGCACCGCGTTCCGCATCTCCGGAACTTACATTCCAGTCAAAATATACATATCCGCGCCGATTCATCTCTTCTACTGTTTCCCGTATCATCTTACGGTTAAAGTCGTTGACGCTTCCTCCTGGATACCGGTAAATTGCTGTATCTACTCCGGTAGCTTCCTGGATAATCTGATGTGTCGTAGCAAAATCATTCAGGAAAGTTTCTACGGAAGCATAAATCTTTTTATAATCGTGCGATGTAGTATGTACTCCAATTGCATGTCCCCGGTCCACAATTTCTTTCATGATTCGCTTAGACTCCTCATCGGACCTTCCAATAACAAAAAATGTTGCCTTTACGCGGTAAGTATCCAAAATATCCAAAATTTTTAGCGTTTGATAGGACGGACCATCATCAAATGTCAGATACACTGTTTTATCTGCTGCGGATTCGGTAAGTGTCTCATCTTTCGGCGCATACAGTTCCGGGTACAGCGCCTGGTAAGCTGGACCATTCGGATCAATCGGCAGAACAGAACTTTCCGGATTGGAACTTTCCACAGCCGATGATTCCGGTGAAGAACTTTCCGTGGTGGAACTTACTGGTGCAGAACTTTCTGGAACAGAGCTTTCTGTCTCTGAAGTGGAACTTTCTTCTTCAGAACTGCTTCCTGTTTCAGGAAATCCCTCTGGCAGCGAAACAATAATCTCTCCATTACTATCTGGACGGTACACTTCCTGTTCTTGAGAAGTAACATACTGCGGCAATGAACCTGTTCCGGCTTCTTCCCTGGTGATCGTCCTGATTCCCCAATACACCGCGGAGCCAATTCCTGCAAAAAACAGCATCAAAATCATGACAATTACAATGTGCCGGATCGTTCTGCGTGTTCTTTTTTTCCTGTTCTGTTCCATGATTTCACCCCTATCGTTCTGGTCCTTTTCTTGTGTAAGCAATTTTGTAGAATTTCTTGTGAAGCGATGATCATTCGACGAAAAACACCATCATTTTTGGGGGATTTCTTTTTTATTTTCTCTTTCCCCACTTACTTCGACTGGAAACTTGTTCTTTTCTCAGAACATTCCTTTCCCTGTAATACCAGTATATCACATTTTGTCAGAAAGTGGAGTTAAATGTTTGTAATGAATCCAATAGAAAGTTTACATTCCCGAAAACTTTTGTTCTTATTAAGAACTTTACAGAGTTGTGAATCCTTTATGATGAAGTTATGACGAAAACTTTCGGAAAACGGTGGGTGAAATTTCTTTATGAATAAATTAAATGATTTGATGCGTGAAATAAAAAAAGCTATGATCGGCAAAGATGAGGTGATTGAAAAACTTTTGTTGGCCTTGCTTGCCCGAGGCCATGTCCTTCTCGAAGATATTCCTGGCGTCGGCAAGACTACTTTGGCCTTGGCCGTTTCCCGCTGCGCTTCCCTCGATTATAACCGCACCCAATTTACCCCTGACGTCTTACCAAGTGATGTCACTGGTTTTTCTGTTTACAACAAAATTTCTGGAAAACTGGAATATCAGCCTGGCGCTGCACTGTGCAACCTGTTCCTTGCAGATGAAATCAATCGTACTTCCAGCAAAACACAATCCGCTCTGCTGCAAGTGATGGAGGAAGGCTGTATCACAGTAGACGGACAATCTCACCCTGTCCCGAAACCTTATATGGTCATCGCTACGCAGAATCCTTTTGGTTTCGCCGGCACGCAGCTTCTTCCAGAATCACAACTTGACCGCTTCCTGATTTGTCTGACTTTGGGGTATCCCGACACTAATCATGAAATTGAAATCCTGAAAAGGTATCAGGGTACCTCTCCTCTTGAACAAGTTTGTCCTGTCGCAGATGCTTCCGACATTACCACTATGCAGCAGGAAACCGAGCAGGTTTTCCTTTCGGATGATGTCCTACGCTATATCGTCCTTCTGATATCAGAAACCCGAAAGCATCCCGATATCCGGTCTGGTGCAAGTCCCCGTGCCTCGCTCGCTCTCGCAAGGATCAGCCGGGCCAAAGCTTACAGCCTTGGCCGTGACTATGTTCTTCCCCAAGACGTACAGGACCTTTTTTTCGACGTCATTTCCCATCGGATTCTCCTTACTCCGGACTTCCACAGCGAGGAACGGGAGCATGTTCCACTTATTCTTCGCCAGATTCTGAAAACTGTTCCAAAACCTTCTGTTGTCTGAAGGGGGGATTGTCTTGCGCAAAAATAGGGCTTTTTACCTGATCTTGATGATTGTTTCCTTCTTTTTCTTTCTTTATTTTGACGGCTATCTCTCTTTGTTTCTGATTCCTGTGATTCTTTTGCTTCCCATTTTTTCTTTTGTTGTCTCCCTCATTGCTTCTAAATTCTTAAACTTCCAAATAACTGTATCTGCTCCCTCATCGGTGCAAAACTCCCCTCTGAAAGTCAACGTTTCTGTAATTAACCGCAGTTTTCTTCCTTTGCTAGGTATTCGTGCTTCTCTTCTTTATGAAAATTCTTGTTCCCCTGGCATCCAGCGGTCCGAGCTTTCTTTTCCGTTATCTTCCTTCGGCCGTTCAGAGCTTACTCAGGAATTTTCTTCCAAACACTGTGGTAAAATTTCTATTTCACTCTCCAAAATCCGGGTTTATGACTATCTTGGGCTTTTCGTTATCCCTAAAAAGTCTCCAGTTCCCATTCAAGCCTTCATTTTCCCTCCAGAAACTTCCTGCTCCTTCTTTTCTTCTCTTCCCTCCACGCTTCGCGATGGAAGAGCGGCTTCTTCTTTCGGAGATCCGGATTTTTCAGAGCTTTCTTCCCTTCGGGATTATCGAGATGGAGACCGTTTGCGCGATATCCATTGGAAAGCGAGCAGCAAATTTGGGAAAACCCTTGTAAAAGAATATGACCGGGAAGGAGACTGCGTTGTAACATTTCTGACCCGAGGAATTTTTCCCGATCCTGCAATTACCGATCTAAGCTGCACAATGTTACGATGTGGTTGTACTTTTTTGCTTCAGGAAGGCTTTCTTCCTCAGGTATCCTGGAAGGATGAGGAACATTTTCGCGTGGTTCGCGTAGAATCCACAGAGGCTATTCCTCAAATGCTTTCAGAACTCTTTTCGGCCTGTCCTCCGAAAGGTTCCCTTCCCTCTCTTCCCCAAGATTTTTCTAGCAATTTTTTTATTGTACTAGTTACAGAGCTTTGTGAAGCACTTCTGGAACAATGTATTGCGCATTCTGGAAAGATCTGGGTTGTTTTTCTGCATACTGATGAGATTTCGGAAGCATCACAACAGTTATTTCCGTTTTTTCATCATGCAGGAATCCCACTTTTTCCTTATGGGCCAGTTCAGGAGGGAGGGAAATCTTCATGAGACCTGATTCTGGGATTTCTTTGAATTCTCCTGAAATCCATGCAGCGTCGCCAAGTCTTCTTTTCCAAAGAAGCTGGCAAATTCTTTTGGTCCTTTTGGGATTGTTTGGAAGCTTTTTTTCTTTTATTAGTTCGTTTCAGATCCCCGCAAATTCGCTCCTTTTCAGCGCCGTAATTGTGGTGATGACAGCTATTTTCACCCTGACAATAGCTGTCCGCAAGCTTCTTTTTATTCTCTCGCCGATTCTGGCAGCCGCTTATCTCTGGGCGGCTGTAGCTTTTCGGGAATTATGGATTCAAGGCTTCCTCCTTGTTACAAATCAGATGATGCGGGCTTTTACTGCCAACTCTTCTTGGGAATTTACGACGTATCTGGTTACCGCGCCTGTATCTTCCCGGAATAGCTGTATCACTATTTTTCTTCTTTTTGCCTTATTTCTGATTGCCTGGCTGCTTAGTTGGGGGATTTTTTTCCGAAATAGTTTTCTCTTATCCTTTCTGCTGACATTTCCTTTTCTTGCTGTTCCCCTCTTCTTCACAATAACCCCATTTTTCCCTGCGGTCCTCATGCTTTTTTCCTTCTGGACTGGTGTTTTTGTTTCGCGCTATTCATCAAGAAGGAAAAAGAGTTCTCCCAAAAAGAATATTCGCTATTCCATACGTTCACAAGCTGGTCTTGTTTCACTTGCGCTCCTTTTCTTATCCTTCGCCAGCTCTTTTCTAATTTTTCCATTCTCTCAATACCGCCGCCCTGAGCACGCGGAATCGATCCGCACCTACTTGGAACAGAGTGCTGTTGATTTGGTTTCCCAGATATTTTTAGGTGGAGGACTTTCCGAAGGAGACTTGGATGTAGGCGATAATCTCTCTCTCTCCAATCGTACAATGCTCCGTATTCGGACAGATTATACCGGAACGCTATATCTAAAAGGATATTCTGGGTCATATTATACAGGACGTAGTTGGGAAAACCTTCCGTTTTCTTTTACCACACCTATGGGAGATCGTGCAGCCTTTTTCCCTCCCTCCTCAATTTCCGACGCAATTTCTCTGGAATCTCCCCCGCCGAAACTCTATTTTTTAGATGTGAATACTGGTATTGTCGGAAATGATTTCCTTTATGTTCCATATGGGGTTGTTTATGATGGTTCACTTGCTTCCATTTCTTCTTCGGATACCGAGGGATATCTCCGTCCAAACAACTCTATTCGGGAATATTCGGTAAATTTCTACTCTTGGGATAGTTTTTATTACTCTTCTGCTTTTTCTCAGAATTATTTTGGGGACCTTCCCATGAAAGAATATTATTTGAGTGCTGGCAGTCCTGCCTTGCCGCCAGGACCTATGCGTGAGGAAGAATTCCGATACCGGTCTGCCATGTATGACCAAAACACTGATCTCCCTCCTGGTGTCCTCAGCGACTTACAAGTACTCTGCGTTATGGAAGGTCTTAATGATTTTTCTGGTTCATCCAATCCCGTAGAAGCCGCAGTAGAACAGGTAAAGCGTTATCTTGATGAAACTGCAACCTATACCCTAACTCCTGGGGATACTCCTTCCGATGAAGATTTTGTCAGTTATTTCCTTTTTGAAAATCATCAAGGATACTGTGTTCATTTTGCGTCAGCGGGAACAGCTTTACTACGGGCAATGGGAATCCCTGCACGTTATGCGGAAGGCTATCTCGTTACACAAGACGATCTAGCGTCTACAGGACAGGATGGTTACTGCGATATCCGGGAAAACCGGGCACATGCCTGGACAGAAGTCTACATTCCTGGATTCGGCTGGATTCCACAAGAAATGACCCCTGGTGATTCAGGAATTTTTGGAAATTCCGCACAGGAGTTGCCGGAATCTTCTGAACAAGAACCAGAGTTGGAAGAACCTGTTTCTTCACAAATTTCTGACATTTCAAACCAATCAGACATTGTCTCCAGTTCTTCCATTCTGGAATCCTCTCCATTACAGAATCCCACGGAACCGGTAGCGGTATGGCCATTTGTGGTTATTGGAGTCATCCTCCTGCTTTCAACCAGCTGGTTTGTTGGAAATGTCCTATGGAAACGGCATCGAGAAATTTTGTTTAGTCAGCCGGACCGCAGAGCGGCTGTTCTTGCTCTATACCGATATTTATTGAAAACAATGACACATTTTGCTAAAATACCGTTCCCACCAGATATTTCGCAGGCAAAAGACGCAGCAAAACGCTTTGGTATGGAAGAAGAAGTCTTTGAACGTTTCCATCAATGCGCAGAACGTGCGAAATTCAGCCGAAACGGTCCTAACGAGGAAGAATATCAACTCATGAAAACGGAAGTTCTTACGTTTTGTGATAAGATTCGTTCTCAACACGGAATCCGAAGATTTTTCTCGCGACACAAATGACCTTTTGATACGGTAGAGAGGCCTGTATTCCGATCCAGCAAAAAATGAAGGGTAAAATAATTCTTATGTCGTAATTTCCAAAAGTTGCAAGTCAAAACGGATGAGATACTCACCAAAAATCGGCTAATTTTGGAATAATTGTTCTTTTTTATACAAATTGTATTCTATTTTTTTACTTAAAAAGGCTAATGAAAGGTTTTTCCCTTTACAGCATCTTCTTTATTCACGCAAAATGGTTTTGTTTCACTTTGTCTGCTCACTCTCCTCATTGGAAATCATAGGTGGAACTAACAATCTGAATCGGGTTGTACAAAATAACTTTTTTTAAAAAGCTTATCGAATACAGAAACGGCATGGCTTTCGCCATGCCGTTTCAAATATGTTTTTTGCGTGGAAGGCTAAAGCCCTCACCAGTACCGAGCACCGGTTATCATCCAAAAAATCATCTATGCAGCTATCCGGTAACGCCATATTTCCGGTACCAATCGTTTTACAAAAAAACCTTGCAAGCAAAATTGGAATTAACCGCCTAAATATGCCTTTTTGACCTGCTCGTTATCTGCCAGTTCCTTTGCATCGCCGGACATCGCCACGCTACCAGTCTCCAACACATAGGCACGATTCGCGATTTCCAACGCCATCTTTGCGTTCTGCTCTACCAAAAGTACTGTCACACCCATACGGTTGACGTCCCGGATAATCCCAAAGATCTCCTGTACCAGCAGAGGAGAAAGTCCCATGGATGGCTCATCCAGCAACAACATTTTGGGCTTGCACATCAATGCCCGGCCAATCGCCAGCATCTGCTGTTCACCGCCGCTCAAGGTACCTGCAGCCTGCTTCCGACGTTCTTTCAGACGAGGCAGACGGTCAAAAACCATCTCATAATCGTTTTCAATTCCTGCCTTATCTTTTCGCGTATATGCCCCCATCTGAAGGTTTTCCATCACGCTCATATTGGCAAAAATACGCCGTCCTTCCGGAACCTGTGCTAACCCTAATCCTATGATTTTATGCGCTTCCATGGACGTCAGATTATTCCCGCAGAAAACAACTTCTCCTGTTTTCGGACGCAGAAGTCCTGATATCGTATGCAGTGTCGTTGTCTTTCCTGCTCCATTCGCCCCGATCAGCGTAACGATTTCGCCTTCATTTACTTCAAAGGAGATCCCTTTGATCGCGTGGATCGAGCCGTAATATACATTCAAATCCTTTACGGATAACATGGTCCCCATCTTATTCCCCTCCCAGATAGGCTGCGATTACCTTCGGGTTGCTCCGGATTTCTTCCGCGTTCCCCGTTGCAATAATCCTTCCATAATCCAGCACAACAATGCGTTCACAAATCCCCATCACAAAACTCATATCATGCTCGATCAGCAGAATGGATACTTCAAAATTCTTTTTAATGGAGAGGATCGTTTCCATCAATTCCTGTGTCTCTGTCGGGTTCATTCCAGCTGCCGGTTCGTCCAGCAGCAATACTTTTGGATTTGTGGCCAGCGCCCGGGCAATTTCCAGTTTTCGCTGCTGGCCGTACGGAAGATTCTTTGCATACGCATCGCTGAATTCATCCAGCCCGAACATCTTTAGCAGTTCATGACCACGTTCGGTACGCTCTTTTTCTTCCTTCCAATAGGACGGCAGACGCAATACGCCCGATAAGGCGGAATATTTCATTTCGCTGTTCATCGCCGTTTTGACGTTATCAATCACCGAAACATCTTTAAATAACCGGATATTCTGGAACGTCCTTGCAATTCCGCTTTGATTGATCTGATAGGTTTTTTTCCCGACAATATTCTTCCCTTCCAGCTCAATAGTACCTTCTGTTGGAAGATATACCCCTGTGAGAAGATTGAACACGGTTGTTTTTCCGGCTCCATTGGGGCCAATCAGTCCCATAATCTCCCCTTTTTCCAACGAGAATTCCACGCCTTCCAGCGCACGAAGTCCACCGAAAGTAATCCCCAGATTTTTTGCTACCAGTAAACTCACGGCGGTCACTCCCCTTTCTGTGCCAGACGGTCTTTCGAAGTCATCTTTTTCAGCTTATCCAAAAATCCTGCTCCGGAAAATTCTGCACGTCCAAGCAAACCAGTCGGCCGGAACAGCATTACGATAATCAATACCACCGAATACAGCAGCATCCTGTAATTCGCGAGGTCGCCCGGCAGCATCCGCAGGACTTCCGGTAAGAAGGTAAGGACAATCGCCGCCAGGATAGAACCGGTAATAGAACCCATACCACCCAGAACTACCATGACCAGGATCTCCACAGAACGGTTGAAATCAAATTTTGCTGGATCAATAATGCCGATATGATGAGCATAAAGCCCGCCGGCAACACCAGCGATAAATGCTGCAATCACAAACGCGAGAAGCTTATAATAAGTAGTATGGATTCCGGATGCCTCGGCCGCGATTTCATCCTCACGGATTGCGATGACCGCACGTCCATGACGAGAACGTCCGAAGGTAAACATGGCAAAAATCACAATCACTGCAATAAAAAATACATAAGTAAACATGACTGTTGGATTCCCGCTATTATTCAGCGACTGAATTCCAGACAGACCTTTTGCACCATTGGTGATTTCCAGGTTATTTGCAATGACACGGATGATCTCGCCGAAACCTAACGTAATAATCGCGAGGTAGTCGCCCTTTAACCGCAATGCTGGTACGCCGATCACGATGCCGAACACTGCCGCCACAATTCCGGAAAACAATAAGCCAATCGGAAATGCAATCTGAAGCGGGATACCGCTCATTTTTGTAAACAGACCGGCTGCATAGCCTCCTACCAGCATAAATCCTGCATGTCCCAACACCAGCTGTCCTAACAGGCCCGTCACCAAGTTCAAACTGACTGCCAAAATCACGTTGATACATGCCAGTGTAATAATATCCGAATAGTACCGGTTAATCACACCGGTAAAAATCAGCACTTCCAGTACCAGATAGAGGACTGCAACGCCTATTATATTTACGAGATACCCCATACGGGTCTTATTTTTCAATCCAGGCATGCATTACACCTTCTCCCTGATATTTTTGCCAAGCAATCCAGCAGGTTTTACCAAAAGAACAATAATCAAAATTGCGAATACCACCGCATCGGTAAGGTTACTGCTGATATAGGCGCTTGTTAAACTTTCTGCAACACCTAAAATATATCCGCCAAGCATCGCGCCCGGAATATTTCCGATTCCGCCAAGCACTGCGGCTACAAAAGCTTTCAATCCTAACAGCGCGCCCATCGTTGGCTTGATCTGAGGATACGTATTACAATAAAGCACCGCACCAACCGCAGCCAAAGCCGAACCAATGGCAAATGTAAATGCAATCGTATGGTTAGTATTAATTCCCATCAGCTTTGCTGCATCCGCATCTTCAGAAGTTGCGCGCATCGCTTTGCCGATTTTCGTCTTGTTGACAAGTGTTTGCAGGCCAACCATCATAACGATGGAAGTGAGGATATTCAGCGTAGTAGACGAGGAAAGTTCCAGAGAACCTAGCATCACAGGATTGAAATCAAAAAGCTTTGGCATCGACTGTGCCTGAGAGCCAAAGATCGCCTGGAACAGGTTCTGCAGGAAAATACTGACGCCAATCGCGGTAATCAGCAGTGAAATGCGTGGGGCGCCATGCACCAGCAACCGCCGGTAAGCAATGCGTTCAATAAATACGCCCGCAAACGCACAGAATATCAGCGAACCGATGACCGCGGCCCAAAGCGGCATCCCTAGCATGGCAAGGATGACGTAAACGATATACGCGCCCACCATAATGATGTCCCCATGCGCAAAGTTAATCAACTGCACAATTCCGTATACCATGCTGTATCCCAACGCAATCAGCGCATAGATACTTCCGATACCGAGCCCGTTTAATATCTGTGTTACAAAATCCATACTGACACCTTCCAACCCTTCCCGTCCGCCATGGCGGTAAAATCCCCGGGATAATCCGAAAAGAGGGAGGACGAATCCACCCTCTTTCGATTTTCCATTTCTTCCTTTACAAGGGCTGCATTACTGCATCTTGTAATTTTCCACAACCTTATATTTTCCGTCTTCAATGGTCGTAATGACCGCTTCACGGACCGGGTTGCGGTTCTCGTCAAACGTTGTATTTCCGGTAAGGCCGTCATATTCCAAACCAGCCAGCGCTTCAATGATTGCGTTGGAATCCGTGGACCCTGCCTTATCGATTGCAGCAGCCATCATACCCATCGCGTCGTACCCCAAAACCGCAAACATATTTGCGTCGATACCATAAGTGTCACGATAGGTTTGCAGGAAATTCTGAAGATCTTCATCTTCACTTTCCGCGGAGTACTGGCTGCAGAAATAGCATCCTGTTACCGCGTCGAGATTTGATTCATCCATCTGATCCAGAACGCCGTCCCATCCATCGCCGCCGAGCAGCTTTGCTGTGAGTCCGATTTCTTTTGCCTGTACTGCAATCAGGGCAACATCACTGTAATATACCGGGATCAGCAGGACATCCGGATTCTCGCCCTTGATCTTTGTCAGCTGCGCTTTAAAATCCACACTCTTGGACGGATAAGATTCTTTCGCAACGACTTCCATTCCCAGTTCAGTTGCCTTTTCTTCAAACGCATCTGCGATACCGGTGGAATAATCGTCGCCATAATCATAGATAATCGCAACTTTCTGTGCGCCGAGTTTTTCCTGTGCATAGGACGCCATCAGCTGGCCCTGGAACGGGTCAATAAAGCATGCACGGAACACGTTGCTGCCTGCCGCTGTAATATCCGCTCCGGTGCCGGTCGCTGTAATCATCGGCATATTATCGGCAACAGACTTCTGTGCGACTGCAATTGTCGGCTTTGTGGTAACGTCACCAACCAGCGCAACAATCTTGTCATCCTGCACCAATTTGTTATAAGCGTTGACCGCTTCTGTGGGATCGCCCTTTTCATCATAGCAAATATAGTCGATCTTTTTGCCGCCGAGAATGCCGCCCGCTTCATTGATTTCTTCTACTTTCAGCTTAATTGCGTTATCTACTGCGGTACCGTACTGAGAAACATCACCGGTCAGCGGAGCAAGCCCACCGATTTTGACGGTATCTCCGGTATCGCCAGAGCCGCTGCTTGCTGATTCGGACTGGCAGCCAGCCAATGAGCAAACAAGCAAAGCTGCAGAGAGCAGCATTGATAAAACACGTTTCATGATAACCAACCTCCTAAAAGTACGCTTACTGTTCATCCATTTAACAAACTGAAGAACTGCCGCATTGCTTTAATAAAGCTTTACGGTAATGCGTATCAAACTCATCATTTTTTGGATTGCTTTGATTATACTCCTCTGTTCATAAATTTGCAACAAATTTACGAATGATATTTCATAAAACTTGCAGAATCGTCTTATTCCACAATTTTGTTATTTTCACAAGCTCAAAAAACGCAAAATGCATAAATGTTGTTTCAAAATTGCAAAACCTTTATTTTCTTCTGTTCCATCGCGCGATAATCCTTTTGATCGGTATCCCTTGCCCTGCAAACATCAATTCATGCTCTGTCACGATATTTTCCGGGTCGCCCTGCGCATAAAGGTCGTTTGTCTGCGATAAAATCTCAAATCCTGTTTCTGTAAGATATCTTTGCGTTGCAAGATACAAGTCCGTATTATCCGTCTTAAACCAGATTTCACCGCCATCCTGTAAAAAGGTTTGATACTTTTCCAGCTGTCTTGTATGCGTCAGCCGCTTTTTATGATGCTTTCCTTTCGGCCACGGATTGCAAAAATTGATATACAGCCGTTCCACCTGGTCCTTTTCTTCCAGGATTTCTGTCACTCGTTCAATATCGAACGCCGTCAATGCGATATTGTCCGCCATGCGTCCCTCTTCCCCGCATGCCTGCTCAATATTCCGCCGCGCACTGCCGAGCACATCCATGCTCAGGTCAATCCCCAGATAATTGATTGCAGGATTCCGGCGCACGATCTCCGCCGTAAAGACTCCTTTCCCGCATCCTAATTCTACATGGAATGGGCCGCGCCTGGGAAACCATTCCTGCCATTTCCCTTTCAATGCCTGCGGTTCTTCAATAAAGTACGGACACTCTGCCAATTCCGGCCTAGCCCATGCTTTTTTTCTCATTCTCATCTCTTTTTCTCCTCATCTTCCGTATCATATAACGCCATCTTTACTCCTATTTTATCAAAAATTCGTTCAAATCGCACTTCTTTTCTTGCTAAACAGCAGTTTTCGGCTTTCCTGCACACTTTTCCCTCAAGATCTCTTTTTCTTTTCTACAAGCTTACGCCCCGGAGCTTCCTCCGGGGCGTACTTCCTTTTCCTCAACTTTATATGCTCAGCTTCATATCTCCGTCACGCACCCATCCGATCCGGCGCAGCACCCAATCGAACAGCAGCGTCAGGATCGCGGGGGCTATAAAATGCATCAGCGCTACTTCCAGCAGGATCTGCCAATCCGGCATACTCCCTGCCATCGCTGCAAATGCGCCAAACTGTCCTACTAACCCGCTTGTCCCCATTCCTGCACCGGACGCAGTATTCGTCATGCCAAACACACAGGTCGATATCGGCCCCAAGACCGCACTGGCCAGTGTTGGGGCTATCCAGATTTGAGGACGACGCATGATGTTCCCAAACTGAAGCATCGATGTCCCGATCCCCTGGGAGACCAGTCCGCCCCATCCGTTTTCCCGGAAACTGGCAACTGCAAATCCAATCATCTGGGCAGAACAACCTACTACCGCAGCGCCTGCCGCAATCCCATCGAGATCCAACATGATGCACAGTGCCGCAGAACTAATCGGAGCAGTCAACACCATGCCTACGATCACAGACACCAGGATTCCCATCGGGAACGGGGAAAGTTCCGTTGCCTGGTTGATGACAGCGCCAAGTCCCGCCATCACACTCTGGACACCGGGTCCTACCAACTGACCCGCAATACTTCCGGACACCACTGTAACAATCGGGGTCAGGATAATATCCACCTTTGTTTTCCCGCTGACAAGGCGCGCAATTTCCGTCCCAAAAACAGCCGCAATATAGGCACCAACCGGCCCCCCTGCATCGTAACCAAAGGCACCACACACAACACAGGAAAAAATCACCAGCGGTTTGGCCTTTAATCCCCAGGCAACCGCCGCGCCAATCGCCGACCCCACCACCGGGGATGACGCCGACGCCACTTCAGAATAGGGCGCTAAAAATGACAAAAATGGGATCTGGGAAAGCTGTGACAAAATCAGACCGATAATCAGCGAAGAAAACAGTCCCAAGGCCATCGCGCTCATTGCATCAATGAAATACCGCTTGAACAATTTCTTTACCAGTTCCCACGCTTTACTTCCTGTAACCTTTTCCATTGTAATCTCCTCCGTTCTCTTTCCCCCGGACTTCTTACTTTTCCTTTCCAAAAATAATCAGTGCCATCAATACCAGATCGTCCGCACCGGTATTCTCCAATCCGTGACCGTATCCGTCACCTGTATAAGTACAATCCCCTGCATGTACCGGCAGTAAGGTGCCGTTGTCGTTATAAACCCCTTCCCCGGATAAGAAAAAATATGTCTCGCTCTCTCCATGATGTTCATGGTATCCCAGGGAACTTCCGGGTGTCACCGTCACCCGCGCATACATTCCACATTTCCCATCCAGTTCCTTTTCCCCTAAAAGGCGTTCGATCTTTACTTGACCCTTTCCGCCCCTCATACCTTCCACGACTTGGATTTCCCTCTGTCCGTTTGAAGTCATCTCCATCCCTCGATTCTCCAAATTTTGATACGATTTTATCACGGTAAAGCACAATATTCAATTCCCCTTGTACAAAATCCGCAAAGGCAACAATTTCCCCATTTCCTCTTTCAACTTCTCGTTAAAAATATCGAATAATCATACCTTCATTCCCATAATAAGGCTGCGCTGTCAGATTTTCGAAGTTCTTTCTAAGTATTTTTCAACAAAATGATCTCCATCAGATTTTCCAGTTTTCTGCAAGCTCTGCCACATTCTGCCAGCCTGAAAAAGATTCCTGACCAGGCAACTACTTCTATCGGTACAGAACAATCCTTGTATAACCGTTTCATCGTCTTATGGTACAACATCTGTCCCTTTTCCCGCAATTCTGTGATTTGCCGCACCTTCTGGAACACTCTTTCCGGTTTTTGAAAATTTTCCAACTGGCCGATCATCCGTTCCATGGCACCACAGATTTCCAGGATATTTTGTGTAAACATCATTGTTTCCGTGCGCAGTTTTGTTGGGCAATACTGCGCAATTGCTTCCGCAGCATCCTGGATGGTCTGCGTTACCCCGACAATCCCCTGTGCAGCCGAAACGATATCCTCCCGTTCCATGGGAGGGACAAATTCCTTTTGCAGTTTCCAGAAAACGTCCCGCTTCCTGGCCTCTGATTCCTGCACGATCTCCGTAATTTGTTTCCTGACTTCTTCCAAAAGTTCCGGCCGGAACCTTTCCGCCATCTGATGGAAACATTCTGCTGCATATCTGGAACGACTGGCAAGAAATTTAAGCTCGTCAAAATATCCGCTGCGCTTTGCCGCCATGTTTTCTCCCCTTCCTTAGAATATCCAGAGAAATAACCGTGCCATTAGATATCCCACCAGCCCGCAACCGGGAAACGTCAATCCCCAGGTGAGTACCATCTCCCACGCAATTCCCCAGTTGACGGCAGAAATTCTCCTCGCAGCCCCCACTCCCATGACCGCTGCCGTCTTGGTATGGGTCGTGCTTACCGGCGCACCACTCAGCGAAGAAACAAACAAGCATCCCGCTGCCGCCATATCTGCGGCAAACCCCTGATAACGTTCCATATGTACCAGCTTCATCCCCACCGCCTTCATAATACGATAACCTCCAATGGACGTTCCCAACGCCATTGTTGCGGAACATAATCCCATCAACCACAGTGGAATTTCAAAAAAAACTATATCTTCTCTCCCCTGCGCCAGACTGACGCCGAGCAGAAAAATCCCCATAAACTTCTGTCCATCCTGCGCGCCATGCATAAACGCCATGGCTGCTCCTCCGACGATCTGCCCTCCCTGAAAAAAACGCATGCTTTTTCGCCGGTCACTATGACGAAAAAGAAATTCTATCGCTTTTGCTGCCGCCCATCCCATCACAAATCCCAGGAATGTCGAGAGCACTAACCCATAAAGAACTTTCCCCCATTCTTCTGCACGGATTCCCTCGATACCTCCGTGCAGAGCCACCGCCGCACCGGAAACACCGGCAATCAACGCGTGGCTTTCACTGGTGGGGATCCCAAATTTCCATGCAAACGCCGCCCAGACCACTACGGCAAACAATGCCGCGCACAAAGCGACGGACGCTTCCTGGGGATCCCCATGAAAATCCGCAATATGATATACGGTTTCTGCTACGGTTCTGTTCACAAATGTCATAAAAAGGACTCCCAAAAAATTGAACACCGCTGCCATGACGACTGCTGCCCGCGGACTCATGGAACGGGTGGAAACACAAGTTGCGATTGCGTTGGGAGCATCTGTCCATCCGTTCACCAAAATAACTGCCAAAGTCAAGACCACAGTGATACAAAGCGCTGGTTGCTGCACAAGATGTAAGAAAAAATCCTGTATTTCCACGTTTGGAACGCTCCTTTCCGTTTTTTCTTTTTGATTTCAATAAAATTGAATTTTTCCTTTCGGATACTTCCCGCATTCCGGCATATACTGTACCTGAGGTGATATTTATGGCGATTTCTTTACGCGATCTTTTGGACGAAGATCCTTATGCAGAACAATATTATTTATCCCTGCCCGAAATGATACGCAAATCGGCAGCGGAACATTCCGAAGAACTTCGTACCCGGGAAGAACTTCACCGTTACGTTACGGAAGCTCTTCAAAAAAGTTCTACGATTTTTTAAAAAGCTTCCTGTATTTATCCTTTTCCGCAATTTACAGCAGGGCTTCCCGGTTACAATGGAGAAAACACAATTTTCCACTGGAAAGGAGGCCCTGTCATGTTGGATCGATTGAACTCATTTGCCAACCCTTATCCCATTCACTGTGTGTATGCGGACGGCTCCACTGCCCCTACTCCGGAAGGCTACCCGGAACGTATTACCAAATGGTATGAAGCCGAATACATGATTCAGGGAAAAGGATATGTTCTCATGGACGGCATAAAGTATCCTGCGCATGCCGGTACTGTTTTTCTGCGCCCTCCGGGTATCCGGAACCAGGGGTTTCTTCCCTACCACAGTTATTTGTTACTATTTGATTTACAAGCCAGCCCTGCAAAAGCAGCATCTTATCACAACAGCAGCGTGCTCAATGATCCCGGCATGTGCCGACCTGCCGGGGAAAGCGCTTATTATCTGGAAGCCCGGGACCCGTCTTTTGTTCAAAGCCTCTTCCGGTCCTGCTGCCTTCATTTTTCGGAACACTCCGAACCTGGACTGCTGCATGCAAAAGCGGATCTTCTGGAACTTTTTGCTTATTTCTGCGTCTGCCGCGAAGCTCCGGACTCTTTAGGCCGCACTTTGCGGCTGCATCAATCGGCAATTCTGGAGATCCGAAAAAAAATTGCAGAAAACCCTGCGGGTGACTATTCTTTAAACCAGTTTGCCGCAGAATGTGGGTTAAGTCCGAGCTTTTTATGCCGCGTTTTCAAGGAATCGACCGGGCAGACATTATTTCAATATCTTACCGAGACCCGTGTTCGCCATGCCAAAATGCTTCTGATCGATACCAGCTTACCGATCAAAGATATCTGCCGTCAAAGCGGATTTCGAAATGAATCCTATTTTTACCGGGTATTCCGGCAGAGCACTGCTGTCAGCCCGGTACGCTTCCGAGAGATGCACCGGTTATAGGCAAAACTTTGTGAAATACTTGACAATTCTCTTTGGAAGGTATATACATAATAATGTAAGAGAAAGAAAAAATATGCGGGGATTCCCGCAAAAGGATGACACGGACAGTTTTACTGTCCGCAAAACGAACGGAAAGAGGGTTTCTATGCTGCAGCTGAGCAACATCTCCTGGTCTATTCCGGGAGGGGAACACATCTTAAAAGATATCAACCTCACCTTTCAGGATGGGAAATTGACGGTAATTACCGGCCCAAACGGGGGAGGAAAAACTACGTTAGCCAAATTGATCGCCGGCTTGGAACAGCCTGCATCGGGCAGCATCCTGCTGGATGGAAAAGATATCACCCATATGGATATCACGCAGCGTGCGAAAAATGGGATTAGCTATGCTTTTCAGCAGCCTGTCCGTTTCAAAGGGCTGACCGTACGTGACCTGCTGGAACTGGCAGCCGGGTTCAATTTACAGGAAGCTGATCTGTGTACCCTGCTTAGTAAAGTCGGCCTTTGCGCCAGGGATTACATGGACCGCGAAATCAACAGCAGCTTATCCGGCGGGGAAATCAAACGGATTGAAATCGCTTCCGTACTGGCACGCCGCACTCCTTTGATGATTTTTGATGAACCGGAAGCCGGGATCGATCTATGGAGTTTCAGCGGACTGATCGATGTTTTCCTTGATGCCCGCCGCAACCTAAAAGGATCTTTGATTATTATTTCGCATCAGGAGCGCATTCTGTCGATTGCCGATGAAATCATTGTGATTTCGGGAGGCGTTGTAACGGCTTCCGGGCCGAAATCCGCCATCCTGCCCGGACTGCTCTCGGAAAATGACGGCGGCTGCGACTGGTGTTCCAAAGGCCCCAAAAAAGGAGGGAATTGAGCCTCTATGAAAACGATCACAGAAAAGTTATTGGAAACTATTTCCGACTGGAAGGATGGTTTCAGCGGCGCTTACAGCATCCGTGAGGACGGGAAATGTGCAGAATTCCGTTCCACCGATACGATTCGCATTGAACCGAAACAAGACCTTCCTGGTCTGGATATTCACGTTGCACCCGGAACAAAAGGGGAAACGGTATCGATCCCGGCATGCGTCACGCAAGGGGATATTGATGACCTTGTTTACAATGATTTCTACATTGGAGAAGGCGCTGACATTATTATTTCTGCGGGCTGCGGGGTACACAACGACAGTGGAGAACCAGCACGTCATAATGGGATCCATCGCTTTTTCCTGGCAAAAAATTCCCATGTCCTGTATCGCGAAAAACATATCGGCACCGGAGGTGGGGATGGCAAACGGTCTATCGACCCTGTCACGTCGATATTCCTTGAGGAAGGCGCTGTGATGGAAATGGATACTTCGCAAATCGGCGGATTGGATGATTCCAACCGAAAAACCAATGCAGAACTTGCCGCCGGTTCCCGACTGACCATCCGGGAGCGGCTTCTGACAGAAGGAAATCAGCAGGCGCACACAGATTTTGAAGTTTCCATCAATGGCGATGGAGCCGGAGTCGATTTGATTTCCCGTTCTGTTGCCCGCGGGGATTCCCACCAATCGTACCGTTCGCACATAATCGGGAACGCAAAATGTACCGGACATTCGGAATGTGATGCGATCATCCCGGAAAACGGTACTGTCAGTGCCGCACCGGAGCTGGATGCACGTAACCAGGACGCTTCGCTGATTCACGAAGCCGCTATCGGGAAAATTGCAGGGGAACAGCTTCTCAAACTGAAGACTCTGGGACTGACGGAAACGGAGGCCGAAGCAAAAATTGTAGAAGGTTTCCTGCGGTGACCTAGGGGCGACTGAGTCTGGACCTGTGGTCAGCAAATCACGCACGCGTCGTGACCTCCGCCTGGACCTGCGGTCAGCAAGTCGCGCACGTGTTGTGACCTCCGCCTGGCAATCAGTAAAAAGCCTCTTTCGCGCCCGCACTTGCAACCAAAAGGTTTTCCTCCCCTTTTTCAAAAGGCGAGCTTTGTTCGGCAAGCCGAGCGCCAGACGACGGCGAAGAAATCCTCCTGCTGTTGCCTGAGAGCAGGAGCAAACTCCCAAAAAAATATCCTTTTGTCCGCCAGTATCAACAAGAGAACACCTGTTCCTGAGAAAAAAGCTCAGGAAGGGAGTGTCTGTTGCAAAAGAAAAGCGCACAAAAAATCGGAAAAAATAAGAAGAATCGGCCCTCAAAAGAAGCTGTTTGGCTTCTTCTGTAGGCCGATTTTATCAGGCTATTTTGCAACAGCCCCATGAGGAATTCTGGCGAGTGGTTCCTCGAAAAAGTTTCTCGATTCATCCAATTTGACTGTTCAAAAACCTTTCTCCTCAAACTAAAGCTGCGGAAAAGTATTGACTTTTCTGCAGCTTTTTTATACACTAATGGAGACATGTCTCACGAAAGCCTGGTTTTACGGGACAACTGTGAAATCACAACAAGTAAAATTTAATCTGCTGCCACCGGGTAGCAAAATGCGGAAGCATTCGATACACATCGTTAGGTCTTGGAAGATGTGTATGCGGATGCTTTTTTAGGAGGTTTTTTGAAAATATGCACTGGGTGTTGTCTTACTTTTCCAGAAAGGAGCTTCTTTTATGGAGTTCTTCCGTGTGCCTGATCGTTGTTTCCTTTTGCTTCTTTGACCGCGAAAGTTATCTGACCCTTGCTGCTTCCCTGATCGGGGTGACTTCCCTGATCTTCAATGCAAAAGGGAATCCGCTTGGACCTTTTTTGATGATTCTTTTCAGCGTTCTGTATGGCATCATTTCCCTTTCCTTTGCCTATTATGGGGAAATGATTACGTATCTCGGCATGACTGCTCCCATGGCTGTTTTTGCCTTGATTTCCTGGCTGCGCAACCCCTTTCATGGAAATCATGCGGAAGTTCGGGTCAACTGCCTGAAATCCAGGGAATTTTTTGTGATGGCTATTCTTGCCATTGTGGTCACTTTTGCTTTTTATTTTATTCTGGAAGCTTTCCATACAGCGAACCTCGCTTGGAGCACTCTTTCCGTAACGACCAGTTTTTTGGCCGCCTATCTGACCTTCCGGCGCAGCGCTTATCACGCTCTTGCTTATGCTGCCAACGATGTCATCCTGATCCTCTTATGGACTCTTGCGACCTTCTCTGATTTTTCCTATTTGTCTGTGGTGATTTGTTTTATTGTGTTTTTGGCAAACGACTTTTACGCCTTTCTAAACTGGAAAAAAATCCACAAACGGCAGCAGCAGACAACCGCTTTGTGATAGATCAGTTTTCCAACCGTTCCTCCATTTTTCACTCTTTACAAAGCGTCTTTTGAATCCAGCAAACACCATCTTTCGTCTTATATTCATAGAAAATGGTCTTTTCGAAAAAGTACATAGGGACCGAAAAACGGTCCAAAACACAGGATGGAAGCGAGGTGAATCAAGATGGGTTGTTTGGGAAATACCCTCTGGTTTTTGTTCTGCGGTCTTTGGCAGGGGCTTGCCTGGGTCCTCGCCGGTGTCTTGTGGTGCATCACGATTATCGGCATCCCTATCGGCCTGCAATGCTTCAAGCTTGCGGAACTAGTCTTTTTTCCGTTCGGCAAAGAGATCCAGTATGGCGGTGGTGCTTTCTCTGTTATCGCAAATGTCTTTTGGATTATTTTCAGCGGCATCCCTCTGGCGTTGGGAGCTGTAATCAATGGTGCACTGTTGTGCTGTACGATCATTGGCATTCCATTCGGAATGCAATGTTTCAAAATCGCAAAATTGGCTTTGACGCCTTTTGGTGCTGTTGTCGTTCATTCTTGAAAACTGCATAAAAACAGGTCCCCAGAAATTTTTCCGGGGACCTGTTTTTAATTATTTGTGCGCCGAAGAGGCAAGATAAAACCCCCAGTTTAACTGGGGGTAGAGAAAAAACTTCAAGAGGAAGAAAACCCTCCTGTGCTAAACTGGAAG
>CALWKP010000022.1 GCA_944381295.1 uncultured Clostridia bacterium
GGAATGTTATAATATTGAGATGTTGGGCGACGAAGCGAAGGACGCGCGCCGGGAAGAGATCAATGCGCAGGCGTTGCGGATTATAGAAAAATATATGGCGGACTTTACTAAGTGGTATGAATATAAGATGAAAGCGGCGGTAGCCGGATAGAGGACGGGAGGTATGCCGGCATGCGGGAACACGAATATTTTCCGTTGTTTTTCTCCAGTGAAGGGAAACAAGTGCTTGTTGTGGGCGGCGGGAAAATCGCGGAACGCCGTGTGCGCACACTGCTGCTATTTCGGTTTGAGATTACGGTCATGTCGCCGGAGCTGACGCCGGACCTGCGGGAGCTTTGCAACGAAGGGCTGTTCCGGTGGGAAGCCTGTCGGTATGGAGGTTGGCCGGAAACTGGCGTGGACTTGGCGCTGGCGTGTACCGACAGCCCGGAAGTAAACGCACAGGTGTGTGCGGATGCCAGGGCGAACGGGGTCCCGGCGAACCGGTGCGACAGCCGCAAGGACTGCGATTTTTATTTTCCGGCGATTGCGGCGAACAGGGAAGTCGTGGCAGGGCTGGCAGGGGACGGAGGTTCCCATGCGGCGACGAAAGCCGCCGCGGAAAAGGTCAGGGAGGTGCTTCTGTGAAGATCAGGGTAGGAAGCCGGGATAGCCGGCTGGCGGTCATCCAGTCAGAGATCGTGATGGAGAGTATCCGCCGGCAGAATCCGGACGCTGAAGTGGACTTGGTGACGATGAAAACCACCGGGGATTTGATTCTGGACCGCACACTGGACAAGGTGGGCGGAAAAGGATTATTTGTCAAGGAATTGGACCGAGCTCTGCTGGATGGCAGGGTGGATTTGACGGTACATAGCTATAAAGATATGCCCATGGAACTGGCACCGGGATTGCCGGTGGTGGCGGTATCGCGGCGGGAAGACCCTCGGGATGTGCTGGTGCTGCCGGAGGGAAGTGCGTCGTTTGATGGGTCAAAACCGATCGGCTGTTCGAGCCTGCGCCGGACGATACAGCTTCGGGAGCTGTTCCCGGGTGTTGAGATCAAGCCAGTGCGTGGGAACGTGCAGACGCGCCTGAACAAGCTGGACAGCGGCGAATACGGCGCACTGGTGCTGGCGCTGGCAGGCCTGCGGCGCCTTAGCCTGGAACATCGGGTCGGGCGCGTGTTTTCGACGGAAGAACTGCTCCCCGCAGCGTGCCAGGGAATTTTGGCGGTGCAGGCGCGGGAAGGTTTTGACGCGTCGGTGCTGGATGGCTTTCACGACAAGGATGCCTGGATCGTATCGCAGGCAGAACGGAGTTTTGTGCGGACGCTCGACGGAGGATGCAGTTCTCCGGTGGCAGCGTATGCGGAAGTGGACGGCGGAACACTGCGGCTGACAGGAATGTATGTGGACGAAGCCGGGAAGGCGTGGAAAGAAACCTGTAAAGCGGAAATTTCGCGGGCGGAAGAAGCCGGGCGGGAACTGGCGGAATCGATGAAAAGCAGGGTGAAACATGGAACATAAAGGAAAAGTAGTCCTGGTGGGGGCAGGACCGGGAGACCCGGAACTGCTGACGCTGAAAGGAAAACGGATTTTGGAACAGGCGGACGTGGTGGTATATGACCGTCTGCTGAGCCCGGAAGTGCTGGCACTCATGCCGGAAACCGCGGAAAAGATCGACGTGGGGAAAAACGTGGGGAACCATCCGGTGCCGCAGGACCAGATCAACCGTATCCTGCTGGAAAAGGCGCTGGAGGGAAAACAGGTCGTGCGGCTGAAAGGCGGGGACCCGTTTGTGTTCGGACGCGGCGGCGAGGAACTGGAACTGCTGGAAGAACACGGCGTGCCGTTTGAAGAAGTGCCGGGAATCACTTCGGCGATTGCGGCGGCCGCATATGCGGGGATTCCGGTCACGCATCGCGACTATTGCTCGTCGCTGCATATCATCACGGGGCATGCGCGTGCCGGCGGAGAGCTTTCTATTGATTTTTCCGCTCTGGTGCGGCTGAACGGGACGCTGGTATTCCTGATGTCGGTGGCGAACGCAGGAAAGATCGCGGACGGCCTGCGGCAAGCGGGAATGGATGGGACAATGCCTTGCGCCGTCGTGGAACGGGGGACCTATCCCGCACAGCGGAAGATCCTGGCGACGCTGGATACTCTGGCGTCGGCAGTGGAGGAAAACGGAGTGCAGTCCCCGGCAGTCATCCTGGTGGGAAAAGTCTGCGGTCTGTCGGAAAAATTCGATTGGTTCTCCGCAAAACCGCTGAAAGGGAAACGGGTCCTCGTGACGCAGCCGCAGAAAAAACAGTCGAAGTTTCTCGGCATGCTCCGGAAACTTGGTGCCGATGCCGTGGGTTATCCATGCATTGAGACCGAACCGATCCGGCCGTTTGAGGCGGACCCGGGACCCTATTCGGTCCTGGTGTTTACCAGTGCTGCCGGTGTGGATTCCTATTTTTCCTGGCTGGAAGAAACTGGTCGGGATGCGCGGTGCCTTTTTGGGAAAAAGATTTTCTGCGTCGGTTCCCAGACTGCTGCGGAGTGGAAAAAACACGGGATTACCGCAGACTTCGTTCCGTCGGTCTTTGACGGGGAACACCTGGCCCGGGAACTTCTGGCGGCAGGCGTGGCCGGGAAAGAGGACCGTTTTTTGCTGCTGCGCGCGGATATTGCGTCTCCGGAATTGCCGGAAATCCTGCGGGAAAACGGGATGGATGTCACGGAAACCGCCGTATACCGGACAAAAGCGGTGTGCGGGGAAAACCCGCCGGACCTCTCGCAGTTCGATGTGGTCACCTTTACGAGCAAAAGCTGCGTGGAAGGGTTGGCGCGGTCGCTTGGACGGCAGGATTTTGCGGGAACAAAGGCGCTGTGCATCGGCGCGAAAACGGCGGCCTGCGCAGAACGATACGGATTTACCGTAGTTACGTCGGAAAAAGCCACGCTGCAAAGCATGGCGGAAGAACTGATTCGACTGGAAAGGATATGACGATGATGGAAATCAGACCTAGAAGGCTGAGAAACAGTAAGATCATGCGCGGGATGGTGCGGGAAACCAGGATGTCTGCGGACAGTCTGATTTATCCGATATTCCTGGAGGAAGGCTCCGGGATCAAAGCGCCCATCCCATCGCTGGACGGACAGTTCCGGTACAGCCCGGATATGGTGGGATACGCAGTAGAACAGGCGTTGAAGCAGGGGGTCAATAAGCTGCTGTTGTTCGGGATTCCGAAGGAAAAGGACCCGGTGGGCAGCGGAGCTTATGCAGAAAACGGCATCGTGCAGCAGGGGCTGCGGGCGATTCGGGAAAAGTATCCGGAAACACTGCTGATTACCGATGTGTGCATGTGCGAATATACCTCCCATGGACACTGCGGGATTCTGTGCGGACATGAGGTAGATAACGATGCAACTTTGCCGTATTTGACGAAGATCGCGGTATCCCACGCGCAGGCTGGCGCGGATATGGTGGCGCCGTCGGATATGATGGACGGCAGGATTGCCGCACTTCGGGCGGGGCTGGACGAAAATGGATTCAGTAATATCCCGATCATGTCCTATGCAGTCAAATATGCGTCCTCGTTTTATGGACCATTCCGCGACGCGGCAGGTTCTGCCCCGAGTTTTGGGGACAGAAAGAGTTATCAGATGGATTATCACAACGCAAAGGAAGCCATGAAAGAAGCGGAACTGGATACCGCGGAAGGTGCAGATATCTTGATGGTGAAACCCGCAATGTCGTATCTGGATATCGTACATGCGCTTGCGGAAAGGACGGATCTTCCGGTGGCGGCATACAGCGTCAGCGGCGAATATGCCATGATCAAGGCGGCAGGGCGTCTGGGCCTGGCAGATGAATACGGCATGATGTGCGAAAGCACCGTGGCGGTATTCCGTGCGGGGGCGAATATCCTGATCAGTTATTTTGCGGGCGAGATCGCCCAGGCCATCAAAAAAGGGGATATCGGATGATGACACAGTCGGAAGCGTTATTTGAGCGCGCAAAAAAGGTATTGCCCGGCGGAGTGAACAGCCCGGTACGGGCCTTTGGTTCCGTAGGCGGCGTGCCGAAATTTATTCGGAGCGCAAAAGGCTGCCGGATTGTCGATGAAGATGGGAAAGAGTATCTGGATTTTGTCGGTTCCTGGGGTCCCATGCTGTTAGGCCATGCGGAAACAGGGGTTGTGGAAGCTGTCAAGGCGGCGGTGGAAAACGGGTTGAGTTTTGGCGCGCCTACTGCCCTGGAAGTGGAGATCGCTGAGCTGATTACAGAGCATATCCCGCATGTGGAAATGCTCCGGATGGTGAATAGCGGCACCGAGGCCGTAATGAGCGCTCTGCGGTTGGCCCGCGGGTTCACAGGTAGGAATAAAATCATCAAATTTTCGGGATGCTATCATGGACACTGTGACAGTATGCTCGTGAAGGCGGGGTCTGGTGCTCTCACATTTGGAAAACCGAACAGTGCAGGTGTCACGCCCGGTGCAGCCGAGGACACGCTGCTGGCTACCTATAACGATCTTTCCAGCGTGGAACAGTTGTTTGCGGAAAATCACGGCGAGGTGGCCTGTGTGATCGTGGAAGCGGTCGCAGCCAATATGGGTGTTGTGCCGCCGGAAGAGGGCTTCCTGGAAGGGTTGCGTAGTCTCTGCGACAAAAACGGCGCTCTTCTGATTTTTGATGAAGTGATTACCGGGTTCCGCCTGAGCTTTGGGGGAGCCGCGGAATATTTCGGAGTTACGCCGGACCTGGTCACTTACGGCAAGATCATCGGCGGAGGTATGCCGGTCGGCGCATACGGCGGCCGGAAGGAGATCATGGAATGTGTCTCGCCGCTTGGCGCAGTTTATCAGGCCGGGACGCTGTCCGGCAATCCGATCGCGATGACAGCGGGGATTGTCACGCTGCGGAAATTGCTGGAAAACCCTGGTATTTACCAACAGGTCAATGAGATGGGCGAGTACTTCCGGGAGCGGCTGCGCAGCCAGACTTCCTATACGGTGAACGGGATCGGCTCTCTGTGCTGTGTATTTTTCACGGAAGGTCCGGTGCGCTGCTACGAAGACGCCGCGCGGTCAGATGTGAAAAAATATGCCCGCATGTTCCATGGTGCGCTTGATCGCGGGGTCTATCTGGCTCCGGCCCAGTTTGAAGCGATGTTCCTGAGCAGTTGTCATACAAAAGAAGATCTCGATTATGCGGCGGATGTGATCGCACAGGCCGCTCGCGAGGCATAAGGAGGAATTATGAAAGGAGTACTCATTCTGGCGCATGGAAGCCGGGTGGACAGCACAAAACAGACTATTGAAACAGTGGTTTCGATGGTTCGGGAAAAAATTCCGGAGATGCCTCTCCAAATTGCCTATATGGAATTCTGTGAATGTGATATTCGCGGTGGGATTGCGAAGCTGGTAGAACAAGGGGTTACGGAGATCAAAGCGGTACCGTATTTCCTGTTTGAAGGGATTCATATTCAAGAGGATATTCCGGGAGAAATTGGGGAAATCCTGAAAGATTATCCGGGAGTGACCCTGACGATGGGACGCACGTTAGGTGCGGACCCGCGGTTAGCGGAGATTCTGGTAGACCGGATTCGGGAAAACTAAAGACAAAAGGAAAACAACCATGCGGGAGTAAGGACTCCTGCACGGTTGTTTAAGATTTTTACACAAAATGGAAAAATGAGCATTGCGTGGTTTCATAGGGAATGATACAATAAAAATGACTGGAAGCTGATACAAAAGCGAAACGTTTTGTCACCGGGAAAGGATTGCAAAACAGGAATCCCCAGGTGATCGTTGCTAATAGCTAAGAAAGAGGGATGTTTGGTTGGAAAAGTCGAAAGTATATTTTACGAATCTGCGCGCAGAACCTGGACGGAATCTTTTGCAGAAACTGGAAAAGCTGATAAAAGAAGCCGGATTTGACCAGATCGATTTCAAAGGAAAGTTTGCGGCAATCAAGATCCATTTTGGAGAACCGGGGAACCTTTCCTTTTTACGGCCGAACTATGCGAAGGTTGTTGCAGATATGGTCAAAGAACGTGGAGGAAAACCGTTTTTGACCGACTGTAATACGCTCTATGTGGGCAGGCGGAAAAATGCACTGGATCATATTGAAAGTGCTTATGAGAATGGTTTTTCCCCGTTTTCGACGGGTTGTCAGGTGTTGATTGCGGACGGCCTGAAAGGGATGGATCAGGAATTCGTACCGGTACCGGATGGAGAATACGTCAAAGAAGCGAAGATCGGCAAAGCTGTGATGGATGCTGACATTTTTATTTCTCTGACGCACTTCAAGGGACATGAATCCACCGGCTTTGGCGGGACGTTTAAAAATATTGGTATGGGCTGCGGTTCCCGTGCAGGAAAAATGGAAATGCATTATGGCGGAAAACCGCGTGTGTTCCAGGAAAAATGTATCGGCTGCGGAAGATGCCGGAAAAATTGTGCGCACGAAGCAATCTCCTTTACAGATCGCCATGCAAGTATCGATCTCAACAAATATGTAGGCTGTGGCCGTTGTATTGGCGCTTGCCCGGTAGAAGCGATTCAGTCGATTGACGGCGAGGCAAACGATATCCTCAACTGTAAGATCGCGGAGTATACGGCGGCAGTCGTTCGCGGACGCCCGTGCTTCCATATTTCGCTGATCGTCGATGTGTCACCAAACTGCGACTGCCATGCGGAAAATGATTTTCCGATCGTTCCGGATGTTGGGATGCTCGCGTCGTTTGACCCAGTAGCTTTGGATATGGCATGTGCGGATCTTGTGAACCGTCAGCCGGTGATGCCGGGGAGTATGCTGACCGACGCCGGGCACAAACACTATGACGACCATTTTGTCAGCGCACACCCGGATACCAATTGGCGCGTATGCCTGGAGCATGCAGAAAAACTGCATCTGGGGACCACAGAGTATGAGTTGATTGAGATTTAAGGACAGGCAGGAGACAAAACAGAAAAAAGGGGTTGTTGCCCAATAACCCCTCCGGAAAACAAAGAACAAAACCCGGAAGCTTTTTGCGCTGTAACAGCTTCAAAAGGCTCCGGGTTTTGTTTAAATATTTCTTGGTACAAGTTGGGATCATATTTCTTTTACAACTCCCGCTTTTGCGGCATCACTTCCCAAAGCAGCTTATTCTTCTGTCTCGTCTTCAAAGGAATAGTTGTTCAGTTCTTCAAAGTCCAGAAATTCCGCCAGCGTCATATTGAATGCAAGAGCAATTTTATGAAGGGTCTTGATCCTTGGATTTTCGGTCAGACCGCGTACAATATTGTCCAGAGTGGACTGCTTGACATCGCTCATAGCGGCAAGCTTATTAATGGAGATTCCGCGTGCCTTACATAGATTACGGATTCTTTTTCGATAAAGTTCTGCGTATTCCATAAGTTCTCTCCTCTTAGCGATGAACCGTTTGGTGAGATGATAGCAGCAGATAGGAGGGCCTTAATCCTTGGCAGCTTCTTTGGCACCTAATTCCCGCCATACGGTCGCCATCATGGTGGAGAAACATAAAATTCCGCCCGCCGCATTGGAAATCGGTTCCGCGATAAATACGCCGTTGACCCCTAAGGACCCAACCATCGGAAGAAGTAAAGTCAGTGGGACAACGATCACAACTTTGCGCAACAGGGAAAAGAAAATTGCGTGGCGGGATTTTCCAAGAGAGACAAACGTGGATTGTCCGGAAAATTGCAGGGACATCATGAAAAATCCGAAGAAATACAGTTTGAGGGCTTCCGCGCCATGTTCGATGACGTCCGGTTCATTGGTGAACATCCGCATACAGAACTCCGGCAGTAAAATCACCAGAAGCCAGGCGGCTACCGAGTAGGCGGCGCCAATCG
>CALWKP010000023.1 GCA_944381295.1 uncultured Clostridia bacterium
TGTTAAATTACATCTGCCATTTCCTGTGAGCAACAGTTTTTTCCCAACACGAGGATTTTTTTCTACCACAGCGATAGAAATCTGTTTCCCCATACGGATACTTTCTCTAGCCGCCGCAATTGCTGCAGCCATTCCAGAAGCTCCGCCACCGACCACAGCAACATGATACCGTTCCGCTTTCTCTCTCACAGAATCGCCCCTAACAGGTCATAAGATAACAAACTCATAATCACATTTGCCGTGACCGATCCAAGCGCAATAGACAGCATAGAGTTTTTAAACGGCATGTCCAAAAAAGTTGCAACCAACGCCCCTGTCCATGCACCGGTTCCCGGCAACGGGATAGCTACAAACACATACATGCCAAACATCTTATATTTATTGACTTTTTGGCTCTTCTTTTCTGCTTTTTCTTCCAGCTTCCTGACCAATTTGACCAAACGGGTATTCCTCATCCAATTCAGAATCTGTTTGAGGAACAGCAGAATAAACGGAATCGGCAAAAGAGTCCCAACCAGACAGATAGCAAAAGCTTGTAAACGGTCTACGTTCAGCAGAGCGGCTGCAATCATACCGCCCCTTAATTCCAGAATCGGCATCATAGAAATCAGTAACACCGTCAATTCCTTTGGCATAACGGTATTAAAAAAATCTACGATTGCGCCTACAATTGATTCCATGTAATTCCTCCACACATACAGAATAAGTAAAGTATATCTTTTTTTCTTCCCAATATCAACCTTTTCCCGAGAAATCTGGAAGAAATGCATATTTTTCTAGTTTATCCAAAAACTTTCGGTTTCATAAAAATCCGTCCCGCTTCCCTTACTCAGGAAAACAGGACGGATTTTAGTGATCAGAATTTCTAATATCAGTTGAAATAGCTTCTATTTCTGGCTGCCTGGCCATAAGGCTTCGTACCTGCCACAACATCTACTTTTACAGAATAATGGTTAATCATCTCTCCCTTATCCCACACTTCCAGCATGATATAAGTTGTTCCAGGAGAGACACCAGTAATCCTGTAATTTCCGTTTGCCAAACGAGTAACTGTTGCTACACCAGACCTGCTGGAATAAACATTCAGCGTCTTTGTATTGGCATTACCCGCCATGACGATCCCAATATCATACAGGTTTGCTGTCGGGTTCCCGTTGATCGGGCCCGTCGGCATCACGTACCACAGGGTATCGAACATGATCGACCCTTTGTAGGTTACGCCATTGTGTACCAGCTCGCTGTCCCCTGAGGAACTTCCAGAACCGGAACCGCTGCCGGAACCTCCACCAGATCCGCTTGGAGCATCACCATAGGAATAAAAATCATAGTCATAGTTGTCTGCAAAAGTCTCCGCCGCAGTCTTGGAATACCCATAAATTGTCGGGTTGTCGGTTCCATACAGGGAGCTCGGCGCAATATAGGTGACTGTCTGCGGAATAGCAATCTTATTCAAATTGCTGCAATTTTCAAACGCCTCCGCCATGATGCGCTGTACGCCCGGTTTTACCGTAACTGTCTCAATCCCATCACAATTGTAGAATGCACCGGACGGGATCTCTGTCAAACTGGCAGGGATCGTGATATCTTCCAGGCTGATGCAATCCTGGAACGCATATGCGCCCATAGAAGTCAGGCCTGTCGAAAGATCCGCCACCCGCAGGGAATTACAGTTCATGAACGCTTCTGCTCCGATCTTGGTCACGCTGGACGACAAGGAAAGGACTTCCAAACTTTCACAATCCGCAAATGCACGTTCCCCAATCGACTGGAGCCCGCTGGAGAATCCTACATCTGTCAATCTCGTACAGCCGGAAAATGTACTGTCCTGGATTGTTTTTACTCCAGAAGGGATATCGATCGTTTTTAAAGAAACGCAATCATAGAACGCTTCCTGTTCAATGGTGGTAACGGTACGCGGCAGATAGATACGTTCCATGCTGCTGCAGCCGGAAAAGGCGCGTTCCCCGATGAACGTCAGGCTATCGCCTAAACTGACCCTTGTGGAATCGGCCCCCAATTCCGAACAGTCATAGAAAGCATATTCATCAATACGTTTTACATTATCCGGGAAATCTACTTTCTTCAAAGAAGTACATCCTTCAAAGGTATACGGCTCGATTTCGGTCACGGAATCCGAAAAATCAAATTCCTCCAAGTTCGTACAGCCAGCAAATGCATATTCCCCTACTTCTTTGACTCCGCTCTTCATACGGAAGCTTCTCAGCACCTTGCAGTCCTGGAATGCCTCGTCCTCAATTTTTGTCACGGTTTTCCCATCGATCTTACTCGGCAGTTCTGCATCAGCGTCCAACTTACTTTCATCATACCCGGTAATAATCGCCGAAGATCCCGACGTCTTATATTTAAATCCATCGTCGGTCGTACCGGTCACCGCAAAAACAGCTGTACCAGAAAACGCTCCGGCTACCATAGACAATGTTAAAGCAAGTGAAACAATTTTTCCAATTTTTTTCAATAGATTACCTCCTTTTTTACCATTCTCCTGGCTGCACCTTAATCATACATGATTCCATTCCCTTTTGCAAGAGGGTTTCTGTAGACGTCACCAAACTGTAAATTTTGGAGATTGTTTTGTAACCTTTTTTCCATCACAACAGGCCGGGAAATTTTTCCATCTCCCGGCCTGTTTTTCTGTTGCTTTTACGGAACGGATGCTACATCAAAATCCCTTCTGCGATACAGTTCTGTCAAGGAATCTGGCGATGTATCAAACTCTGCTGCTGGTGTCGCATGATCCATAAAATAGTAAGCGACTGAAGAATATATGACTGGTTTCAAACGTTCCTTATCCCAAGGATGTAAAAAATACATTTGGAAACTTTTGCTAAAATTGATCCGGTCTTGTTCATGGAAGCGGTACATCGATACCATCGACCGCAAAGAGTCTTTGATCGGTATGCCGTGCGTATCACAATAGAATTCCCCGTTCCGGAAATACCATCCTCCATTAAAATAGTCTTCCATCCCGGTCCCACACATGCTATACGCCGGGTCCCCATCCACGTGAATGTATTCCGGAGCTTCCAGATAGGTCAAATACTGCAACGGTTCTCCCTGAATCGACAAACTGCATCCAAGATAATGACCTTTTCCCGACACGTCCAGAATATCCAGCGGTTCTTCTCCACAACGTTTTCCATAATGGAACGCTGCATGAAAACGCCCCATTCCTTGCGGCAAGCGATCCAGCAAGGTCACATTGATGTTGTAAAACAAATCAATGCGGATCGATGGGTGCAGATTTACCACCTCTACACGAATTCCATTCTGGAACGGCATGGGGAAATAACTGTAAAATCCCCCGCTGCTCATTCCCAGACACTTGGCTGTGTAATGTCTGTATTCACAATGACCAATTCCAAAAAAATCCCCAATCGGCGCCATTACCGATGGTTTCTCTTCCCCATCAAAATAAATTTTCAGAAGGGTCAAGCGCAGCACCGACGCATCATTCTCCGCTTCCGGGTCCCAATGCCGCCAAAACCATCCCGGAAATGTCACCCATAACCGTGTCACCATCCCGCATCCTGGCAGCGATGTAATTTCCCGCGATGTCCCTGGTTCAATTGTTACCGTTTTTTGTCTGGTGGCCGCCTCAAATGAAGTCAATTGGATCGATTTTTCCTCCTTGATTTCCGCAAGCGTCGAAAAATCCATCTATATACCTCCTGTATTGGAAAGCTTTTCCGCCTTCTTCCTAAAATAATCGTTCAGCACTAACCGACTGGACGGCATCATGGCAGCCGGAAGATGTTCCGGCCGGAAATATTTTAATTCTTTTACTTCCTCTTCCTGCGGTGTCAATGCTCCCTGATAATCAGTGCAACGGAATACAATCTCCACATACGACACATCGTCGCCATTTGGATAACGTATATGGTATTCCGGGCCCGAATATACGCCGATCAACTCCAGTTTTCCGGCTTCCAGGCCCGTTTCTTCTCGAAGTTCCCGTCTGGCAGCATCCTCTACCTGTTCATCCGGTTCTACACTTCCGCCACAGTAATCCCACAGTCCGGTATCCCGACGCTTCTGCAACAACACCGTTCCTTCGGGAGTTTCTAGGATGATGCTTGCTCCGCATAACAGTAATGTGTCATGCCCGATGTACTGTCGCATTTTCGCCACGTACTCCGACATCTTATCCTCCTCGTCCCGATGTTCTGTTCTGATTTTCACATCCAGAAAAATACTGCTTGGGAGATACCCCTTTAATTTTGTTGAACACTTCATAGAAATGGCTTTCGCTGTTAAACCCACACGCAAACGCCGTCTCCAGCACAGAACGGTTTGGATCTTCTTTCATCATATCGATAATGTTATTGATTCGCAGAATATTCTTATAAGCGGTAAAGCTAATTCCTAAGTTCTTTTTAAAATATTCGCTGAAATAAGTAGGACTCAGGAAAAAGCGCTGTGCCACCTCTGCTAATGAAACATCTTCTCGGATATGCGATGCTATGTACATCTGAATTTGATCCAGACGCATGATATCATAGCTCTTATGTTTTGTTTGTACCAGTGGTACATTATGAATATTCTTCTGTCTCCGGATTTCCCCGATAATTTTATACAGGTCGCTGACAATGAACAAATCATAATATGGCCTTTTGTAACGGTACTCTTCTATGATATCCTGCATACACCCTAAAACCATTTCCCTACTGACAGGTTCCAGGTTCAATTTATTATGAAACAAAGTGGTTTCATAATCAAAAAGGCTATCTTTGGAATGATAAGAAATCAGTTCTTTACCAAAATGAAAGACTGTTTCCCGCATTCCTTCCTGCGGCACCACCCGATGCCGCTCAATATGGTTAATGATTACAATATCACCTTGTGCAACAGGAATTACTTTGTCTTCAATATAGTAGACACCGTTTCCTTGTTCCACATAAGAGATCTCTAAATAATCATGCCAATGGAAAAGCGGCATTGTCCGGACGAGATTGTTGACATGAGCAACCTCGAAATGAAATGCCGGATTTTCTGCTGTGAATTCTCTGAAAATCGTATTCCGATCTTGAGATAATATCTCTTTTTTCATAATCACACCATGTATTTACGGATATCCCGTTATTTTTAATTGCTAAATGACTCCCCCTCTGGGGATGGTACGTCTTCTATCCGATAAGAGATAAATCCTCCGGCTGAGGCACCTGATTTGACAAATTCCAAGCCGGATTCTTTCTGGAATCCTTTGGCATACAAATTATGCGCATCCGTAGCGCAGGTCTGATTTTCCATACAGAAAAATGGCATTCCCGGCGGAGTATACACCACCAAATGGGTAAATTCTTCGCTCGCCTGCAAGACAACTTTCTTTTTCCTCTTCCGATAAAGAATCGCTGTCTCGCCACCATGATACCCAGTATACACATGGTCCAGATCACAGCTTCCTACGGAACGATATTTGTTCAGGTCTGTTTCTTTTCCTTCTGTTTGCTCCAAATATCCCGTTGGAATCAAGTCTTCCTCGATATTCAAATAGGTGGCTTGATATGGCGCTGTAATCAGCGTGTCTTCCTCTCCATCCAATTTTATAAAATAAGGATGCAGAGCAATCCCATAGGGTAATTCCATATTCCCCATATTTTCAATCCGATAATCAAACCGTATTCCGTCCAGCGTCAATGTATAACTTACCGAAAGACGATGGACAAATGGGAATGCCTCAAAATATGCTTTTCCTGGCAGAAAATCTGCATGTCCCTTTATCGCTATACTTTCGGTTGTTTCTTCGATTCCATCCACAGAAAGAGGTTCATTATACAGTAGGCCATGGGATGTCACGAGGACGCCTCGCTTTTCCTGGACGTATGTCTTCCCCTGATAGCGAAAAACTCCATGATACACCCGATTGGGCGTTGGGTACAACAAAGGCGTCCCGGAAAAATCATCCGTCAATGCCTCCAGGTCAAAGTCGATCACGGTATCTTTCCCTATACGCAATCTGCAAAGGTTCATCCCATAGTCTGGAGCAATCCATGCACAGGATTCCTGCCCGTTTTCATCAGATACCAACCTTAATTCGATCACCTTCAGTTTGTCCTGATACAAAAACTCCTGGTGGGTTCCTGTTACCATCTGATCCTCCCTCCTCTCCTTGCTGATACTTATAAATGATACAGTTTTCGGGCGTTATCCCCAAAAATCAGCTGCCGCTGACGGCGGTCTGCACCCATCAGGCGCATATATGCCGCGGCCCTGTGGATACTTTCATCCTGAAGCAGACAGTTATCCGACCCCCAAATCACTTTATCCAGGTCGATAGCTGCCTCTATGTATGGAATGCCCGAAGG
>CALWKP010000024.1 GCA_944381295.1 uncultured Clostridia bacterium
ATGGGCCTGTGCCAGGGCAAGACCTGCGGACGGCTCGTGACAAGGCTGATTCAGGAAGAAACAGGCAAAAAAGCCTCCGAAATTCCGCCTGCTACCGACAGGCCTCCGGTACGCCCGGTGACGTTCGGGGCGCTGGCGAGCGCAGGGAAAGGAGACGAAGAGAATGGCTGATTGGACAGTAGACGTTGCCGTGATCGGTGCGGGCGTTATCGGCTCCGCTACGGCGTACTTCAATGCGAAAGCAGGTGCAAGCGTTGCATTGATCGATTCCGGCGATCTTGCAGAAGGAACCAGCAGTAAGAGCGACGGAAATATCCTGGTCTGCGATAAGCTCCCGGGATTTGACTGTGTGTTCGCCAAAGCGAGCCAGGATATGTTCCAGCAGTTGAGCCAGGAGCTGGAATATCCGATCGAATGGCGTCAGAAAGGCAGCCTGTTCCTCATGGAAACCGATGAGGAAATGGAGATCGCCAAAAAGTTCTGCGACGATATGGTGGCATGCGGTATTCCAATGCGCATGATGGACCATAAAGAGATTATGGACGACGAACCGCTGCTTGCAGACGACCTGCCCGGCGGCTTAGAGACTGCCTGCGATGGGTCCCTGTATCCGATCGGCCTGTGCTACGGCCTGGCGTTCCAGGCAAGAAAGCTCGGCGCACAGCTTTTGCTGCACCGCGCTGTCACTTCCATCGACCGTCAGGACGGCGGATTTGTGGTCCACACCACCAACGGCGATATCGCCGCCAAAAATGTGGTCAACTGCGCCGGCGTGTGGGCACCTGTTATCGGCAAGATGGTCGGTCTTGACATTCCGATCCAGGCCAGACAGGGCCAGATCCTCGTTTCCGAGCAGACCTTCCGTGTCGGCCGCCGTAAGGTGCATGAATTCGGCTATCTCATGGCCAAGTTCCAGACCGACGGCTATACCCGTCCGGTATCCGAAGCGGTTTCCCGCAATGGCGTCGCGTTCGTGTTCGAACCCACCGATTCCAACAACTTCCTAATCGGTTCTTCCCGCCGTTTTGCCGGCGAGGATATCTCCAGCGATATCGAAGTCATGCAGGCGATCGCAGAACGTGCCATCCGCTTCTTCCCGATCCTGCGCGATATCAAAGTCATCCGCGCTTACAGTGGTGTGCGTCCGTTTACCCCGGACCATATGCCGATCGTTTCCGATACCCCGGTGCCCGGCTTCTACATTGCGGCGGGTCACGAGGGCGACGGTATCGGCCTGTCCCCGATCACCGGCAAGATGATCGCCGATATGATCGCGGGCAACGAATTGTTAATGGATATTTCCCCGTTAAGTTACAGCCGTTTCGGGCTGCAATCATAAACCAACAGTCAAAAGGGAGTGCGTGTCATGAATCAGAATTTTAAAGGCGTTTATCCTGTTGTTGTAACCCCCTTCAAAGAGGACGGAAGTTTTGATTTTGAAGCTTCCAAGAAGAACCTGGATGCGTTGATTGCTGACGGCGTTACCGGTGTATGCATCCTGGGCGCTACCGGCGAATATCAGAGCATGTCGCTCGAAGAGCATAAGGCTTATGTACGTGAGATCGTTCCTTACATCAAGGACAGAATCAGTGTGATCGTTGGCGCAACCCGTGAACGTCCGGAAGACGTTGTCGAGCTGATGCAGAACGTCAAAGACTGCGGCGGCCATGCCTGCATGGTGCTTTCTGCCCCGTACTGCCATCCGAGCCAGGAAGAAATTTTCTCCAACTACAAGTACATCAACGATCATGTGGATCTCCCGCTGGTCGTTTACAACAACCCGGGAAGCTGCGGCGTCGAGATCGAACGCGAAACCTTCCAGAAGATCTTCACCCTGCCGAACGTTGCTGTCGTGAAGGAATCCAGCGGAAGCATGCAGAAACTGACCGAAGTGCTGTTTGACGCTCCGGAAAATGTTTCGGTATTCTGCGGCTGTGATAACCTTGCGTTCGAAAGCTTTGCAGACGGTGCCTGCGGCTGGATCAGCATGTTGGGCAACGTTGCGCCGAAACAGTGCAACGAGCTGTATGAAGCAGTTTCCGCAGGCGATCTCCAGAAGGGCAAAGAGATCTATAAAGTGATCCTGCCGGCATTGAACGTGCTGGAAACCTTCCCGAAGCCGGTACAGGCTTTGAAATACCTCTCTACCCGCAAGGGACTTTGCGGCGGTTATGTACGCCGTCCGCGCGTGGAACTGAGCGAAGAGGAAAAGGCGTACGTTGTAGAAGCAATGTGCGCAGACGTCCTTGCTTAATGGGAACAGGAGGATGATTCACATGTTTATGGTAGATACCTATACCCCCACCAGGGTAGTATTTGGACCAGGCCGTCTGGAAGAACTGGCCACTGTCGCGCTGCCGGGCAAAAAAGCTCTCGTCTGCGTGACCCAGGACGGTTTGATGGAAAAATTGGGCATCCAAGGCCGTGTGCTGGACCTGCTCAAGAAGAACGGCGTGGAAGCAGTCGTTTATGACGGCATCTGCCCGAACCCGACCCGCAAGAGCGTCATGGAAGCAACCGCGATCGCAAAAGAAAACGGCTGCGACTTCTTCCTGGGCCTTGGCGGCGGAAGCAGCATCGATACCGCGAAGGCTGCGGCAGTCATGATGCGGAACCCGGGCGACCTGTGGGATTATGCTTATGCAGGAAGCGGCGGTAAAAAGGAAATCAAGGTAGCAGCTCCGGTTGTTACCGTCTCCACCACCGCTGGTACCGGTACGGAAACCGACCCGTACTGCGTTGTCACCAACGAAGATACCGGGGAAAAGCTGGACTTCGCTGTGGACGCGATTTTCCCGGCTCTGTCGATCATCGACCCGGAACTGATGGTATCCCTGCCGAAATCCCTGACCATTTACCAGGGCTTCGACGCATTGTTCCATGCGGCGGAATGCTACATTTCCAACGAGCACCACAACCGTCTGGTGGACCTGTATGCGCGTGATTCCGTCGAGACCGTAGCCAAATGGCTGCCGGTTGTGGTGGAAGACGGCAACAACCTTGAAGCGCGTGTCAACATGTCCTATGCGGCGAACATCCTGAGCGGCTACACCCAGTCGCTGATCAATACCACTTCCCATCACATCATTGCCCAGACCATCGGCGGATTGTTCCCGGGCGTACCGCACGGCGCAAGCCTGATCTTCATTGCAGAAGCCTATTACAAGAAGGTCTGCGCACACCGTCCGGAGCTTCTCGACGAGCTCGGCGCGATGATGGGCGTTGCGGCTGACCCGGCAAACCCGGGCAAAGCCTATGTGGATGCGTTGGTCGATCTGATGAAGAAGACCGGCGTATATCGCCTGCCGATGTCGGAATACGGCATCAAGCCGGAAGATTTCCAGAAGATCGTAGACGTCACGGTAGACGGGACCGGCATTGACTTTGAAGCATACAAACTTTCCAAACAGGATATCCTGGATATGCTGAAGGAGAGCTATTGCTGAGAGAATTTCTGACCTCATAGCCTGCCGAAGCAGGCAGACAATCAACCAAAATCATTCTGCTTCCGGAAATGGTCTGTACGGCTGTTCCAGAAACAGAATCTAGAAAAAGAGACATTCTTCCCAATCGGTAAGGATGTCTCTTTTCAGTTTTAGGGGAGCGCTGTTGTGCTTTTCGGGAAAGGGCTAATATTCCCGAAAAAAGACTCACTTTAGAGAATAGCACAGAAAATTCTCTTTTATTCTTTAAAATTTGTGCTATAATAATCGTACAAGAAAGGCTGGTCCAGAGATTCGTTTTGCGGCCGTATTGACAGGATTGCGTCTTGAATCAAAAAGTTTGCGATAATGGGGTGAAAATAATGGAACTTTGGGATGCCTATGACGCAGAATTTCATCGGGTGGAAGGAGTCACCCTGGTCAGGGGCAAGGCGATTCCGGACGGACTTTTCCATTTAGTGTGCGATGTCTTGGTGAAGCATACTGACGGGTCCTATTTACTGATGAAGCGGGACGCACGCAAACGTTTTGGAGGAATGTGGGAAGCGACTGCCGGAGGCTCAGCGCTGCAAGGGGAAACACCACTGGAATGTGCGTTTCGGGAACTGCGGGAAGAAACAGGGATTATCTGTAAAACCTTGACGGAAGTAGGTCAAGTAATCAGTCCTGATACCCACTCCATTTACGTAGAATTTCTCTGTATCACCGACTGGGGAAAAGATAACATCGCGTTGCAGGAAGGGGAAACATCAGACTATCAATGGGTAAGCAGGGAAAAATTGACCCATATGCCCCGAAATGAGCTGGTGACAAAAAGGATTCAAACCTTCCTCCAGGAATTGCAGGATTAGTGTTCTATGCCAGTATGCTGACGTTAACAGGTAAAACACTCGTTTTAGAAGCAGGATTACAGCACTATCAAGAAAAAGGAAGCTTTTCACTTATCTGATGAGGTCAGAACAATCAATGGAAGGTTTGCTCCATCTTTATCAGCGAAACAGGAGAAAAATAAGGCTGCCATTTTTCGTTGTTTGCATTGATCTCCGTAACCGGTAAGAAAGAGCAAATAAGACAAAAACCTTTCCCTGTTATCATTCTGTTGGTTGCCTTTTTTAAGAGGGAAACGCGAAAATATAGAAAACGTTTATTGTGGTAAGATCGTTTTAACTGTATCAGAATCGATCAAATGGAATTTGAAACAGGCAATTTTACGAGCGGTTATTGCTCTCCGTAGGCTATCAATAAAATTTTTCAAAACTCTGGAAAATAAAGGATGTATTGCAATATGTCCGACTGATCCTTTTATACAGTTTCACACAATTGTACCCTTGATTTGATTGCTTATAAAGGCAAAAAATTGCCAATAATAGGTCATCGAGTGTTAGGAAATATATGAAACTGTTTGGCAATCTTAGACTTTTATGATACAAGAAGGAAAATAAAATGAATAGAGATGAAATAGTAAGAACAAATAAACATTACTGGGATACTTACGCAGATCTATGGTTTGGCACTACGGCGCTGCCTACATATGGCGTGTACTTTGCTACTGAGAACGAATTACACCTGTTCGGTGATGTTTCGGGAAAGAAAATGCTTGAAATTTGCTGTGGCAGCGGTCATTCTCTAAAGTATCATGCAGATAGAAATGCCGGAGAATTATGGGGCGTTGATTTTTCTCATAAGCAGCTTGAAAACGCCAAACGATATTTGATTGAAAACGGCTATACGGCGAATCTCATCTGCTCTCCGATGGAAGCAGATATGGATATTCCGAAAGATTATTTTGATTTTGTATACTCGATTTATGGTATCGGATGGACGACGGATTTGGATGGTACTTTTCGAAAAATCGCCTCATATCTGAAAAAAGACGGTATTTTCATTTTCAGCTGGCATCATCCGCTCAATTACTGCATCGCATGGTCCTGTGATGACCGGAAAGATATGATTGAAAATAACGCTTTGGTCATGAACAAAAGCTATTTTGATGAGTCCTATTTTAGAATACCGGTAGACGGCAGTGAGATCCTGCTGTGTAACCGAAAAATATCTACTTACGTCAATGCTTTAGCGAAAGCGGGATTTGTAATTGAGCAAATGGTTGAACAGACCGATGAGGCCACCATGCAGGCGGAGGGCGAGATCAGCGATAAAGAGAAAAAAGCAAAAATGCTGCCTATTTCCGTTTTGTTTAAGGCGAGAAAGTTATAAAAAAAGAAAAATAAATCGCGTTCAGCTATCTAATCACGGAAGGCAATCCCTCTTTCAAAAATCCAGAAAAGTAAATCACCTGCCTTTCGGGCATCTCCGGGCGGCAGGTTAAGGAGGTTTTCTCATGGAAGAACGTACCTTTAAAATTACATCCCCTAACAGCAATGTACCCCTGAAGATTACAAGCGGACATTTCGCAACCAACCATTCCCATGTTAACTATTATATCGACATGACTACGCTCAAAACACGTCAGAGTGAAGCAGAGGCCGCAGCAAAGGCGCTGGTGACCCATTATATTACCAATACCGTTGTAGACACGATTGTTTGTCTGGACGGGACACAGGTAATAGGAGCATTTTTGGCTCAGGAACTGAATCGCGCTGGTTTTATGTCGATCAATGCTCATCAGACGATCTATGTAGTAACGCCGGAATACGATGCAAATGGTCAGATGATCTTCCGGGATAATATCCAGCCGATGATCCGGGGGAAACATGTTCTGGTTCTTATGGCTTCCGTTACCACCGGAATTACTGTAAGGAAAAGCATGGAATGTATTCAGTATTATGGCGGAACACCCGCCGGAGTTTCTTCGATCTTCAGTGCGGTGCCGGAAGTTGAGGGCATGAAAGTAAATTCTATTTTCAACGGCAATGATGTCCCCGGATATGAAACCTATACCAGTCATGAATGTCCGATGTGCCGCCAAGGCCTGAAAGTGGATGCATTGGTGAACAGCTACGGATATTCCAAGCTGTAAAACAATTTGTTTTGTATCCTCAAAAAAGTTATCAGAAAGACGGTATGCCAAGCAAATGGCATGCCGTCTTTCAGTTGGAAAAGTGTTGTGGATTATGGTCAAGAAATCCCCAGGTTTATTGACGACAGGAATCAAAATCAGAAAAATAGACTAAATGAGCAATCCCGGGAATACTTAATCCCTGTTGGGAAGAAGTGGTAGACATTAATGCTCCCGTTCCGAGGAATAATACCCGATGCAATTCGCCCAATTGCATCTGACGCATCACATACGAGCATAAGACCGATGCCGAACATCCGCATCCGCTTCCTCCCGCATGAATGTCCTGCTGTTTCAAATCATAAATCATCAACCCGCAGTCTTTATGACGCTCCGCTATCCCAATGCCGTTTTTTAACAGGATTTCCTGCATCAGATTGCTCCCAATTTGTCCGAGATCCCCTGTCAAAATCAAATCATATTCGGCAGGACCGGTCCCTGTATCCTGAAAAAAATCAAGGAGTGTCTGTGCTGCACTCGGTGCCATGGCCGCGCCCATATTAGCGGTGTCCTTAATTCCTAAATCAGCAATTCGTCCCACAGTTACGGCACGTATTTGCGGAGTACGCGTGCCTTTTCCCACAACAGCTGCACCGGACCCTGTTACCGTCCATTGGGCGGTAGGAGTGCGCTGTCCCCCATATTCCAGGGGATTACGAAATTGTCGTTCTGCAGTGCAAAAATGCGACGATGTTACTGCCATGCATCGCCGTGCGGACCCTCCATCTACCAGCATCGCAGAAACGGCCAGGGTTTGTGCCATAGTGGAACACGCCCCGTATTGCC
>CALWKP010000025.1 GCA_944381295.1 uncultured Clostridia bacterium
CTTCCATATCCCGTTCCGTGAACCCGGGAGATGGCACGATCATTTCCGTTGCAGTGCTGGCAGAAGCAATCTCCCGTCCGGCACCGTCAAAAATAGCGGCTTTGGTCGTGGTCCCGCCATTGTCCAAGCCCAGATAATATGACTGCATTACGAAGTCTCTCCTTTTCACCGTGCTTAAAATGTAAAGGCTACTTTGAAATCACCATGTTTCCCGGTAGCGTAATCAAACGCTTCCTGCCAATCCTCTAAACGGAACGTCCGGCTCACGATCCCTTTGGTTTTCAGTTTTCCGTTAGCGATATTTTCGATAACAAACGGGAAACAGTACGGGCTCAGATGCGAACCAAGCACATCCAGTTCCTTGCGGTCCCCGATAATGGACCAATCCAGAGTCGTCGGCTGCGAAAACACCGAGAATTCTACAAAACGTCCCAATTTCCGAATCATCTGCATCCCCTGGGTCACAGAAGAAGGATGTCCGGTAGCTTCTATATAAATATCACATCCATAGCCGTCCGTCAAGGCCTGGATTTCCTTTACAACATCGAGTTTGGATGGGTTCCACGCAATGTCAGCACCGAATTCCAAAGCTTTTTCCAAACGCTCATCCATCATGTCAAGAGCAATGAGAAGTTTCGGATTGCGCAGGCGGGCGTAAGTAATCATCCCAAGGCCCAGGGTGCCGGCGCCCGAAATCACGACAACATCTTCACTGCCGATTTGAGCGCGGTCCACACAATGTTTGGAACAGCCGTAGGGTTCGATCAACAGGGCATCGGAAAGCGGCATGGAATCCGGAACACGGTGAATTTTGGCGTGTTTGGTGCGGATGCGGACATATTCCGCCATCCCGCCGCAGAATTCCTCAAAAAATCCGTACATCTTATGTGGCTGGCACATCCAGTAGCGGCCGTCTTTGCAGAACCGGCATTCCCCGCAAGGTGCGATCTGGTCCACAGTAATGCGGTCGCCGATTTCATAGCCGGTAACGTTATCACCCATGCAGACGATATGCCCCAGGAATTCATGTCCGGGAATGAACGGGGGTTCCACCCAACTGGGCTGTGTCTCGTCGCCCCAGAACATCGCCGCGCCGTGCTGACATTTAAGATCACCAGCACAGATTCCGCAGCCTTCGGTCTGAATCAGGATATCGTCCGGGCCGCAGACGGGAACTGGATAAGCGGACTCAAAACGATAATCGGATGCACTGTAAGCAACCAAAGCTTTCATAGTGGACGGGGCGGTACCTTTCATACGGAATCTCTCCTTCTTTAAAATTTGTTATTAAAACGCCGAGTTTATAAAAATAATATTAAAAAACTTTCTGGGAATATGGTATCATTTTTGCAAAAAATGTCAATATGATTTTATAAATTAAAGAAAATTTTACATAATATCTTTATACTTTTTTTAATACTATTTATATAATTAGATACTTCAAAAAAGTTTTGAAGAGCCATGTTACACAAATTGGAAAGTTCCTTCGGAAAATCCCTCGCTAAGGTTCCCGACGCAGAAACAGCCCCCTTGTACTATTTCTGCTCTCTTTCCTGAGATCTTTTCTCACGAAAAGGGCTTCCATTCGTTGTGACAGGCATTCAAAAGGGAAAACAAAACTTTCAGCTGCAAGCGCGGGCGCGAAAGAGGTTTCCCGCTGATTGCCGGGCGGAGGTCACGACGCGTGCGCGACTTGGCGACCGCAGGTCCGCGAGTTGTTGACTGCAAGTCTGTGACTTGCCAACTCTAGGTCTCTTTCTGAAAAGGTGAACAGGGATTTTAGCACAGTTCTATAGGTCTTGTTTATCTGTTTCGTCATGCAAAAGAAAATCAAAAAAGAGCCTCTTTTTCTTGTTATTTTCGTGGACGTGTAGTAAAATAAAAAGACTAAGAAAATCCTCATGCCTGCGATTTGACTGGCTGATATCGGTAAAGGGTGAGTCTGTTTTGACAATGATTGAAAAAATGAAAAAAAACAGGTTCTTATTTGAGGAACTTGTCAAACGTGATTTTAAAAAGAAATATAAACGTACCATTCTGGGAATGTTTTGGAGTGTTTTGTCCCCACTTTTCATGCTGTTGGTAATGGCGGTTGTATTTACTCAGTTTTTTGGCAGGAGCACACCTCACTATATCGTCTATATGTTTGCCGGGAACCTGATCTATTCCTATTTTAAAGAGGCAACGAACGGCGGCATGAGTTCTTTGGTATCCAATTCCGCGATTTTTACAAAGGTCAATGTCCCCAAATATCTGTTTCTGCTTTCCAAAAACGTTTCTTCCCTCATCAATTTCGGCCTTACGCTCGTGGTGTTTTTCATCTTTGTCGCCGCGGATGGCCTGCCTTTCCGCTGGACTTTTTTCCTCCTGCTTTATCCGATTTGCTGTCTGGTGGTGTTTAATATCGGGGTGGGGTTGATTTTATCTGCTCTCTACATGGTCTTTCGGGATATCCAATACCTTTACGATATTTTTACGCTGGCTTTGATGTATTTTTCTGCGATCTTCTATACCATCGATTCTTATGCGCTCCAGTTCCAGTATCTTTTTTACACGAATCCTATCTATGTCTATATCCGTTATTTCCGTAAAATCGTCATCGACAACGATATCCCGGAACCCAGTTTCCACCTTCTCTGCGCATTTTATGCCCTACTTGTTTTGATTATCGGTGCGGTGATCTACAAAAAGTATAATTATAAGTTTTTATACTATGTTTGATAGGAGTGGCCGCTATGGTGATCGAAGTCAAAGATGTCTCTGTCCGGTATATTCTGGGCGATTTTAAAGATATTGGACTGAAAGAATATGTTTTGCGTAAAATAAAACGGCAATATCATGTCAAAGAGTTTTTGGCAGTGAATGGTGTCAACTTTTCTCTCGAAAAAGGGGATATGCTTGGGATCGTCGGCAGTAACGGCGCCGGGAAATCTACCCTTTTAAAGGTGATTACCGGAATCATGGTGCCGACCAAAGGGATCGTCAAAGTGGAAGGGACCATTGCGGCATTATTGGAATTAGCTTCCGGGTTCGACGGCGATTTGACAGTCCGAGAGAATACCTATCTGCGTGGTGCGATGCTAGGGTATACCCGCGAATATATGAACCGGATGTATGACGAAATCATTGATTTTGCGGAATTGTCTGAGTTTCAGGACAGGCCGTTCAAGCAGCTCTCTTCCGGCATGAAATCGAGGCTGGCATTTTCCATCGCCAGTCTGGTGAATCCGGATATCCTGATCCTTGATGAAGTGCTGTCCGTCGGCGATGGCGCGTTCCGGAAGAAAAGTGAAAAAAAGATGCTTGAAATTATTCACGGCGGGGCTACCACGATTCTGGTATCTCATTCTCTGGACCAGGTTCGGGAAATGTGCAACAAGGTACTGTGGCTGGATAAGGGGCGTCAGGTTGCATTTGGCCCATGTGAAGAGATTTGTGACAGATATGAGGAATTCCTTGCGAAAAAGTGAGCGGGGATAGCCTACAGGAAAAAGGAGGGCGCATACATATGGCCAGCTGGCCATGTGTATGCGCCCTCCCGCTTTCTGCGAGAAAGGATTTCAGAAAAGGTTCAAAAAAAGAAACGACAATTAGTTTTGAGAAAAACAGTAGCAGGCCCGTTCTGACTAAGTCTGGACGTATACCAGGCGGTATAGTTGCGAGAAAGCAAATCCTTGGGCGATTGTCCGGTAATAAGGTCACGCTCCCGTTGCCGCAAAGTAGGCCTTGAAATAAATTTTATGGCAGCGAAGTCTACTGATAAGCGATTAGGAGGGCAAAAGCAAACTGTGCTTTTGCCCTCCTT
>CALWKP010000026.1 GCA_944381295.1 uncultured Clostridia bacterium
GTCGTGATGGCAGGTGCTGGTGCAGCCGGAGTGATCGTGTATTCCCTGATGGGAGGAACTCCGGTACAGGGGTGATGATAGCGGTAAAACAGAACAAATAGAGGCTGGATAACAGCCAAATTGAAAATAAAAGAAACATATGCAAAACCACTGGTTTCCGGAATATCCGGCAGCCAGTGGTTTTGCTATTTGGAGAAATTGGGGGAATACTGAGGACGAAATTTACAAAATGTTTGCATTTATTTGGTTGACGTTTCCGAACGAACGCCTATAATTAGTATGTATTTCATGTTGTTAACTATTAAAAAAATGAATCTTCAAATACAAAACGATGGAGATAAGAAGGAAGGATGGTACACAATTGAAAAACTTGGAATTGGCCAATCAATTTTTGGATGCTTTTTCACGGTTTAGACGCAATAAATTGTTATTCCCGGTATTGGAGGGGATTCCACGCGCGGAATTCTTTATTATGCATTGTATCGGAGTCTATCAGAAAAAGAATCCTGAAAAAATGGGAGTCAGGATATCCGCTTTAAGCGCGCAGTCGGGGATGTCGATGCCGGCAGTATCACAGGTACTGAACTCCATGGAAGAAAAGGGATATGTGGAACGCTGTATGACCAAAAGTGACCGGAGAGTAGTTTATGTATGCCTAACAGAAACCGGTCAGGGATTGCTCAGAAAAGCGATGGAAGAGTTTTGCGATTTTGTTGGAACAATTGTGGAAAATTTTGGCGAAGAAAAGACATTGACATTGATAGGTTTGATGAATGAACTGAGCGATGTCATTGGTTCGCTGAGACCAGACATAGAAGAACTGTTGTCGAAAGAGAGCATGTAACGAACAATGGAACTTATCGCAGGAGATGAATGGTAGATTATGATAAAACTGGCAAAATATTTAAAGCCATTTGCGGCAGGATTGGTGCTTTGTGTACTGCTTCTGTTTGCGCAGGCGATGTGTGATTTGAATTTGCCCAATTACATGTCCGATATTGTAAATATAGGAATCCAACAGAATGGAATCGAGGGCGCATCCCCGGAAGCGGTGAGCGAAAGCGGGATGAACCTGATGACATCCTTGATGGAGGAAGCAGACCAGGAACAGGTGTTGAATGCTTATACACTCTATCAGCCTGGAAGCAATCCGGAACTGGAGCAGAAATATCCTCTGTTACAGCAAGAAGCGGTCTATGTGAGAAATACACTTAGCGAAGAAGAATTGCAGTGGGTCAATCAAAAGTTTGGCGTAGCAACGTGGACATTATTGAATCTGATGGACACTTTTGCAGGACAACAGGAGACACAGGATAATCCTACGGCAACAGATTTGAGCGAAGGGGATGCAGCAAACCTGGCTGCCTTGCAGCCGATGATAGCAGCGCTTCCGGAAGAAACCATTGCGCAGGCCCGGGGAAAAGCAGAGGCTATGCCGGAGTCAACCCAGGTACAAAGCGGTGCAAAATTATCGGAAGTGTTTTATGAAGAATTGGGAATGGATGTCGGAGCAATCCAGCGCGGTTATATGGTGAAAACCGGTGCAATTATGGTGTTGATTGCGTTAATTGGCGGAGTAGCAACAGTGATGGTGTCGTTCCTTGCGTCAAAAATTTCAGCCGGAGTTGCAAGAGCTCTGCGCCGGGATGTTTTCCGAAAAGTAGAAAGTTTTTCCAATCAGGAATTCGATAAATTTTCCACCGCTTCCCTAATTACCCGTACCACCAATGATATCACTCAGATTCAGACATTGCTTGTTATGGGAATCCGCATGATTTGTTATGCACCGATCATGGGGATCGGTGGAATCATGATGGCGCTGGAAAAAAGTGTGGCAATGTCGTGGACGATTGCGGTTGCCGTTGTGGTCATGATTGGTTTGGTTATGATTATTTTCAGTGTTGCGATTCCGAAATTTAAGAAAATCCAGAAGCTCGTGGATAAACTTAATTTGATCGCACGTGAAAATCTAAATGGCCTTATGGTAATCCGGGCATTTGGGACGCAGGAATTTGAAAAAAATCGGTTTGATGAGGTGAACCGGGAATTAACTGTAACCCATCGCTTTGTCAACCGTGTCATGGTCGTCATGATGCCGATGATGATGCTCATTATGAATGGGATCAATCTGCTGATCGTGTGGGTTGGCGCGCATCAAATTGAAGCATCCGCCATACAGGTGGGGGATATGATGGCGTTTATGCAGTATGCCATGCAAATCATTATGAGCTTTCTGATGATTTCCATGATGTTTATCATGGTTCCAAGGGCAGCAGTTTCCGGGGATCGGATTCAGGAAGTGCTCACAACAGAGCCGGAAATCCGTGACCCGGAAAATCCGCAGCAGTTTGAGGAAAACAAGCGGGGTGTAGTAGAATTCCGGAATGTCAGTTTCCGTTACCATGGTGCGGACGAAGATGCCCTGGAAAATATCAGTTTTGTAGCAAAGCCTGGTCAAACAACAGCCTTTATCGGTTCGACAGGTTCCGGAAAATCTACGCTCATCAACCTGATTCCTCGATTCTACGATGCGACAAAGGGACAGGTACTTGTGAGCGGCCGCGATGTAAGGGAAGTCCCCCAACAAAAACTGCATGAGGAAATTGGATATGTGCCGCAAAAGGGAATCCTCCTGTCAGGAACAATCGCGTCTAATTTGCGCTATGGAAAAAAAGACGCCAGTGAACAGGAAATTGAACAGGCGGCGGAAATTGCGCAAGCCATGGAATTTATTAACGAGAAACCGGAGCGGTTTGAAAGTGAAATTTCCCAAGGAGGGACCAATGTTTCCGGAGGACAGAAACAGCGTTTGTCAATTGCCCGTGCATTGGCGAAACATCCGCATATCCTGATCTTTGACGACAGCTTTTCTGCTTTGGATTTTAAGACAGATGCTGCGCTGCGTAAAGCATTATTTCAGCATACAGGGGATAGTACGATCCTAATCGTTGCGCAGCGAGTGAGTACGATTATGAAAGCGGATCAAATTGTGGTGTTGGATGAAGGAAAAGTGATGGGAATCGGAACGCATCGGGAGCTGCTGAAAAACTGTCCGACCTATTATGAAATCGCATCGTCGCAGCTTTCAAAGGAGGAATTGGAATGAGTAATCGGACCGCTTCCGGAAATTTACCGGGACGTCCCGGTCGGCGCATGGGTGGCCCTGGGCACGGACCTGGAGGGATGATGCCGGGAGAAAAGGCGAAAGACTTTCGGGGAACGCTCCGTCGGATGATCCGGTATCTTGGAAAATACAAAATTTCTGTCATTGTTGTCATGCTGTTCGCAATGGCGTCCACGATATTTTCGATTGTCGGACCTAAAATTTTGGGAACAGCAACAACGAAACTTTTTGAAGGGATCATGAATATTGTTTCCGGAACAGGGGAAGGAATCGATTATGCGTATATCCTTCAGGTGATCCTGTTCCTGGTAGGGCTATACCTGCTCAGTGCTGCGTTTTCCTATCTTCAAGGATTTATCATGACCGGTGTTTCCATGAAAGTGACTTATGGATTCCGAAAAGATATTGAAGAAAAAATCCATAAACTTCCTTTCAGTTATTATGATAGTACGACGAATGGTGAAGTCCTGTCCCGAATCACCAATGACGTGGATGCGATCAGCCAGACACTCAACCAAAGTATCACACAAATCATTACATCCGTTACCACACTGGTTGGTATCCTGGTAATGATGCTTTCTATCAGCTGGCAGATGACTTTGGTAGCACTCTGTATTATCCCGGTATCGCTGCTGTTTGTGGTGAATATCGTCAAACACTCCCAGAAACATTTTATGGCGCAGCAGGAATATCTGGGGCATGTGAACGGACATGTCGAGGAAATGTATGCAAGCCATACCATTGTAAAAGCATTTAATGGGGAAGAGGAATCTCAAAAGACTTTTGACCAATATAACGATACCCTGTATGCATCTGCCTGGAAATCACAGTTCCTTTCCGGGATGATGATGCCGGTCATGAATGTGATCAGCAATCTGGGGTATGTGGTAGTTTGTATTTTGGGCGGATTTTTGGCGGTGAATGGCAGGATCACCGTAGGCGATATCCAGGCGTTCATGCAGTATGTGCGCCAGTTTACGCAGCCGATCACGCAGGTCGCCAATATCTCGAATATCCTTCAGCAGACGATGGCGGCTGCGGAACGTGTCTTTGAATTCCTGGATGAAAAGGAAGAAGTGCCGGAAGATGCGCATCCGATGCGGGTCAACCGGGATGATTCTGTACCCGATACCGAACTGGATGTGCATATTCAGGGGAGTGTACAGTTTGCCCATGTGAAATTTGGTTATCATCCGGATAAAATCATTATCCATGACTTCTGTTCCGTCATAAAACCCGGACAAAAAGTAGCTATTGTAGGGCCAACAGGCGCCGGGAAAACAACGATTGTAAAACTTCTGATGCGGTTTTATGATGTGAATGAAGGCGCTATCCTGATTGATGGGTATGATATCCGGAATTTTGCCAGGAATGATCTGCGTTCTCTGTTTGGAATGGTGTTGCAGGATACCTGGCTGTACAATGCAACGATTGAAGACAATATCCGTTATGGAAAGCTGGATGCAACAGAGAAAGAGGTGCGGCGCGCTGCACAGGCAGCCCAGGTGGATCATTTTGTCAGAACGCTTCCGGACGGATATCATATGGTGCTGAATGAAGAAGCAAGCAATGTTTCGCAGGGACAGAAACAGCTTTTGACCGTTGCGCGTGCGATCCTGGCTGACCCGGAGATCTTGATTCTGGATGAAGCGACCAGCAGTGTAGATACCAGGACTGAAATCCTGATTCAAAAGGCGATGGATAATCTGATGGAAGGCCGGACCAGCTTTATTATTGCGCACAGGTTATCCACGATTCGGGATGCGGATATGATTCTGGTGATGAAGGATGGAGATATCATAGAGCAGGGAACGCATGAAGAACTGATGGCCCAGGGTGGTTTCTATCAGAGTCTGTATAACAGCCAGTTTGAAAAGGTTGGCTGAGTGGAGGCGTCCCGGACCAAAGGCCAGGAGCTCTTCGAGCTCCTGGCATGCGGCGGCCTACCTGCCGCCACATGCCCCCGTTCTGCGGGGGCTGCTTTGGTCCGGGACGCCTCCGGCAGCTGAGAGAAAATGAGAAATGATTCCGGAAGGAAATCAGAAATACCTCTTTATTATTCAAAGAAACTGTGCTATAATAACAATGGATTACAAAAAAATTCAACGCTGCAAAATAAAATTTAGTGCAAGGGGATGACGGAGTGGAACTTTGGAATACTTTAGTAAATTGGCTGACTGAAGGAAAAAATGTGACATTGGTAACCGTCATCGAAAGAAAAGGTTCTTCCCCACGCGGGGTAGGCGCAAGGATGCTGGTCAGTTCAGATGGCTGTGAAGGAACAGTCGGCGGCGGTACGGTGGAATATGAAGCGAGGAAAACTGCCCTGGCATTGCTTGGCAGCGTGGATTGTCTGCAAAAAACCTATGGACTGTCTTTGGACCGTGCAGCCAGCTTGGGAATGATCTGCGGCGGAGAAGTAACATTGCTGTATCAGGGAATACCGGCGACAGCGAAATTTGTGGACCTTTTCCGTGCTATTGCAGAGGCTTCCGAGTCCGGCGAAGAATTCTGGACTGCTACGGAATATACTGGTCAGACCTGGGAAATGCAGGTGTTTTCTCCCAAAAAGCCACCGGACTTTCTGGAAGGAAAATTGCCGGAACATGCCGGAACCATATCTGCGGACGGCCGGAATTGGTATTTGGAACCATTGACTGACCCGGGAATCGTTTATGTGTTTGGCGGCGGGCATCTGTCACAGGCGTTGATCCCTTTGCTGACAACGGTAGGGTTCCGTTGCGTGGTGGCAGACGACCGGGAAGAGTTTTCAAACCCGGAACGGTTTCCTCAGGCGGAGAAAGTAACATTGGCGGATTTTTCAGACTTGTCGGAATTTCAAGTGCGACCCTGTGACTATGTCGTTGTGATGACCCGCGGCCATCAGCATGATTATCATGTGCTTTCCCAAATGCTGCGGACAGGCGCCTTTTATGTCGGCATGATCGGAAGCCGGAAGAAGATAGAAGCAACTTTTCAGCGCTTGCGGGAGGATGGCTTTTCCCAGGAGACATTAGAAAAGATCCATACGCCGATCGGCCTTGCGATCAAGGCGGAGACGCCGGAGGAAATTGCCGTCAGCATTACGGCAGAAATGATATTGGAGCGTGCGAAACGTCGAGGCTCCTCAAAATAGGATTCCCATTCACGGCAGAAGAGCCGGGTTGTAGAATATATTATTCAGAAAACAGAAATAAGGAGATGCAGATGATGGAAAAGAAAGTTCTTGCTTCCCAAAATGCGCCGGCGGCGATCGGTCCGTATTCTCAGGCGATTCAGGCGAATGGTTTTATTTATGTGTCGGGCCAGCTTCCGATTGATCCTGCGACGGGTGCGTTTGCCGGAGAATCTATTCAGGAACAGACCAGACAGTCTCTGACAAATATTCAGAATATCCTGAAAGAAGCCGGGGCGGATATGTCCAACGTCGTTAAAACAACAGTGCTGTTAAAGAATATCGCAGATTTTGCCGATATGAATGCGGTGTACGCGGAATTTTTCACAGGAGATTATCCGGCACGCGCTGCATTTGAAGTAGCAGCATTGCCGAAGAATGCACTGGTGGAAATTGAAGCGGTAGCAGCGATTTAAAGGCTGTTTTGATCTTTTGTTCAAGAAAGAAACCCGTGGCATCCAGAAAAGGTGCCA
>CALWKP010000027.1 GCA_944381295.1 uncultured Clostridia bacterium
TGTCAACAGAATCACAGACTTGTCGTTTCCAAAGATTTCCGAAAAATGCTGCCGATTTTTGTATGATATAGCTTAAAAAGTTGAATATTTTGTAACAATCTGCCTAGTTTAGGCCGGCTGGCGTGTCGCTCGGTCTTCCGCAATCCGACCGTCACGAATCCGGATAATCCGTCCTGCACCCGCGGCAATCGTATCATCGTGGGTAATCAGTAAAATGGTACGGCCTTCCCGGTGAAGTCCTTTCAAAATGTCCATCACTGCCGCGCCTGACTGCGAGTCCAGGTTGCCAGTCGGCTCGTCCGCCAGAATCAACGGCGGCCTGGCCGCAATTGCACGGGCAATCGCAACACGCTGTTGTTGTCCGCCGGACATCTGCGACGGTCGATGATGAATCCGTTCCCCTAATCCCACTTGTTCCAGTGCATCCAGGCTCAACCGGCGGCGTTCGTCCCGCGAGAGGCCACGGTATAATAAAGGAAGTTCTACATTTTCCAGCGCGTCCAGATTCGGGATCAGGTTGAATCCCTGAAACACAAATCCAATTTCCCGGTTCCGAATTTCGGCAAGTTCCGTTTCGGTCAAATGCGAAGTCTCCTGCCCGTCGAACAGATAACTGCCTTCCGTAGGAACATCCAAACAGCCTAAAATGTTCATCAATGTCGATTTTCCTGATCCCGACCGTCCTACAATCGCCGCAAATTCCCCGCGCGTTACCGTAAGATCGATCCCGTTTAATGCGCAGACTTCCGGTCCGGCGCCCGAATATCGTTTCATCAGCCCATGTGCTTCGATCAATGCTTCCATCGGTTTTCTTCCTCCTTCGTTCTTGGTTAGTATGCATCTGGGACAAAAATTTAACCGGAATTTCTGTAACATAAATTTACAAATCTTCCCGAAAAGATTATAATAAAACAAAGCGGACAAAATGGGAAAAGGAGAGATACCGATGTTAAATAAACAATGGGCACAATTTAAGAGTGGTACCGATATTCGCGGCGTAGCCAGCGAGGGCGTGGCGGGTCAGGAAGTCAATCTCACAGACGATGTTGTCGAAAAGATTTCAGCAGGGTTTGCGCTTTGGCTGTCCGATAGGCTTGGGAAAACCCCCGCAGAACTGAAAATTGCGGTAGGTCATGATTCCCGGATTTCCGCCGACCGGATCAGTGCGGCAGTACAAAGGTCCCTGATGGCCGCCGGGATTACGGTTTATGACTGTGGTTTGGCGTCTACGCCGTCCATGTTTATGATTACGATCGACCTTCCGTGCGACGGTGCGGTACAGATTACGGCGAGCCATCATCCGTTTAACCGGAATGGTTTGAAATTCTTTACGAAAGACGGAGGACTGGATTCTGCGGATATCGCGGCAATCCTCCAATTTGCACAGGATGGACAATATCCGGCGGCGGCTGACGGAGGAAAGAGTGTCCCAACCGATTACATGACACGTTATTGTGAACATTTGCGGGAGATCATTAAGAAGGGCGTCAATGCAGAAGATTATGAACATCCGCTGAAAGGGTTCAAGATCGTCGTGGACGCAGGCAATGGCGCCGGCGGGTTCTATGCAGGAAAAGTTCTGGAACCGTTGGGAGCGGATACCGCGGGAAGCCAGTTCCTCGACCCGGATGGATATTTCCCGAACCATATCCCGAATCCGGAAAATGAAACCGCAATGAAATCGGTGTGTGCGGCCACAGTAAAAGCCGGAGCGGATATTGGGGTTATTTTCGATACCGACGTAGACCGCGGCGGAGCGGTAGATGCGAGCGGGGAAGAAATCAACCGGAACAGGTTGGTAGCGATTGCCTCTGCGATCGCGTTGGAAGGAAATCCCGGCGGGACCGTTGTGACGGACTCGATCACATCGGATGGATTGAAAACATACATTGAAAATACGCTTGGCGGGGTACATCATCGGTTCAAGAGAGGATACCGGAATGTCATCAATGAGGCAATCAGGCTGAACAAAGAAGGGGTAAACTGCCCGCTGGCGATAGAGACGTCGGGACATGCGGCGCTGAGGGAGAACTATTTCCTGGACGACGGCGCATACCTGGTGACGAAAATTATTATCAAGATGGCAGTGCTGCGCAAAGAAGGAAAGACCCTGGAAAGTCTTTTGGAAGCATTGGCGGAACCGAAGGAAGCAAAAGAAATCCGGCTGCCGATCATGGAAGAAGATTTCCGGAGCTGTGGGGAAGCAGTGATCGCGGGGCTGGAAAGCTATGCGAAAGAACATGGATGGAGTATTGCGCCGGATAACCGTGAAGGGATCCGGGTATCGTTTGGGCCGGGTTCCGGGGATGGATGGTTCCTGTTAAGGCTGAGCGTACATGACCCGATCATGCCCTTGAATATTGAGAGCAATTGCGAAGGCGGCGTAGAAGAGATTCTGAAACAGCTTACGGAATATCTGAAAGGCTGCAAAGGGTTGGATCTGTCGCCGCTTGCGCCTGCGGCGGGCAAGCCGGACAGCGTAGCTGCCGGGAAGAAATAACCCGAGCGGCCGCCGGCAGTGGTCACACTCTGCCGTCCCCACGAAGACGCTTTTATCGGTGCGTCAGGTATGGCAGCAAAGGGAAAATCCTTTGGGGACGGGAATCATGACGGTCTGGTGATAGGATAAAGAAAACGGCCTATCCCGTTACCGTTATATTGTAAAAAAGGTGATGTCCCCAGGAAAGGAGGGGCGGTTTGATCCTGTTTGAAGAACCCGGAACGGCATTTCTGTTTGGGATAGTTCTGGCGGTAATATTTTTTGCGATACAGCTCTTATTGTGTTTTAAGGTCCAAAAAGCAGTGCTTAAATTATTGCCTCTTTGGTTTCTTTTGTTATGCGGGTTTCTGCTGCTGCCTCTTGGCGCAGGAGTTTTCGGAACAGGCAGCGGATTCTTAGGAAATGTAAGGAGCATTGTTGCCCTGATTCTTGGGATGATCATTATGATCGCCTTTGCTGGAGTTGCTTCAGCCTGGATTTTCTACGGAATTTTTCGGAAAATAAAAAAACAAACCAGATACCGGTCTCATGATGGTGAGGGCAGAATTTGCCGTTAGAAATTTTATGGGAGTGACTCCGATTAAAGAAGAGGACGGGTGCCAGAAAGATTTTCTGTATATAGCCAGGCTGGCAGGAGCCTGTTGAATTGGCAATGAGGAGGGGCTGTTGCAAAACGGACATGCAATAGCAAATCGCACAAAGAAATTCCATAAAACAAAACAATCCGGGACCTTTGAAAGCGTTTTGCGCTCAAAAAGGTTCCGGATTTTGTATATCTTTTTTCTGGCGGGCTATTTTGCAAAAGTCTCGTCCAATAGGATAGGGGCCAGACCTGCGGGCAGACTAAGCCTGGACCTGTGGTCAGCAAGGCAGACTAAGTCTGCACGTAAGTCGCGCACGCGTCGTGACCTCCGCCTAGCCATCTAAGGAAAAGTATCTGAGCGCCCGCGTTTTTTCCTTAAAATATATGTTTGTAACTGGGGGGCGGCTGCCCGGGTAGTTTTTTCTTCATAGCCGGCATAAAAGGTAGCAGAGCCCGACAGCCTTGTCAACGATAAAATGAACGGCTTCGCCGTCGTTGACAAAACTGTCAGGCCCTGCTGAATAGGCAAACAGGAGGGCAAAAGCAAAAAATGCTTTTGCCCTCC
>CALWKP010000028.1 GCA_944381295.1 uncultured Clostridia bacterium
TTGGGAGAAATTCGGCGATTGTTCCGGGATGGAGGTTCGGTGAAAGTAGGAAGGGCACTCAAAGAATTATCGGTGAAAGCTTCCAGGGAGACAGCAGATTTCTTTGCCCGGGAAGGACGCGTTCCAAGCATTGGGGAACTTGCGCAGGCCTTGGGGGTAGCGCAGACAGAAGCAGCGATGGCAGTAGGTGCCGGACAAGCTCCGGTTTCGCTGACTTCCTGTGAAGATGATGGCGGAGGACAGGTAGATGTACCGGTAGATGGCCCGGATGAACAATTGTCGGAATTATTGGCATTGCGACAAGTAGTAGGAGAACTGGAACCGAGAGACAGAAGTATTATTGTATATCGGTATTTTCAACGAAAGACACAAGTGCAGACTGCGGAAGCGCTTGGAATGACGCAGGTACAGGTATCCCGGAGAGAAAAGAAAATTTTAGCTGGACTGCGTGGAAAACTGACGGAGGACTGAGACGCAATAGAAAGGTGGGGGTTCGTAGGAAAAGCAAATAGACGGGATAACTTTTGGACAGAAAAACAGGAAAAGTAGCGTTCTCCAGCGATCTTGTCAATGATTTCATAAACGGCTTCGCCGTCATTGACAAGATTGCCGGAGAACGCTAAAAAACAATCAGGAGGGCAAAAGCAAAAATGCTTTTGCCCTCCTTTACCATGGAGACGATGAATTGGAAAAACTTAGGCCGCTGCAGCCAGCTTTTGCTGGATTTGATCAAGCAGTGCGTTGTACTGATCGACCAGTGTGTTGACCTCCGGCGGCAGGGTGCTTCTGACTTCCGCACTTTTAGAAGCCAGGTTTGGCAGGTACAATAACGTACGCAATACCTCTCTGGCGGTGTTTACAGTATTTTCATTATCTTGAAAACGTGACCCCTGTTGCATAATCTTTGTATGGGAAGCGCCAGTAGAGGTCAGCATGCACTGAATCACATAATTGATGACAGCTCTCGGATCATTTTCAAAAACATCCGCATCGCCTATGGCAGAGGAGACATTCTTAATATATTCGAGGCTCTGATCGCTTGTAGCGTAATTCCCGAATAAGGATAGAAGATCTTGTTCCATTTGGTCGATCCTCCCGCCTGTAACATAAGCTCCCGGGGATCCCTTCAGGTTTCCTTTGGTGGTGGCCGGCAAAATGTATTTCATGTTGAGACCGCCCTGCTGCAGATTGTAAAAATAATCTGCCACATCGGATGAATAATTTCCCAATAGATCGCCGCGATATGCTTTGTCTGCTTTTGCTTCGGCGGATTGGCTGGTTCGGATACCTATTGCGGCGAGGGCGTTGTTGCGGTCACCTTGCCGCACAAATTCGTTGGAAGTATGGATCGCATTGCCGTTAGCAAAAATGTCCTGCAGTCCGGTAAGCGCAGCTGCATCGCCAATCTGTCCGGGTTTTGCCGTGGGGACACGGTTGGCAATTTGCGATGCATTTGGCATCACAGCATTCTGCATAGCGGTCATATACCTCACAGAATCCTCTGAGTCGTTGAGAGATACGCTGAGAGGACCACTGATGGCCTCTTCATTAGGACGTTTTTTTGAACGGAATCGCTTGCGGAACCAGTCGATTAGTCCGCCTTGCTGTGCGCCTTCCGGTGCACTCTGTTCCATACCCGACTGCGGGGATTGCTGCATGGTATGTGTCAGTTCATGCGCCAACAGTCCGCGGCTGGTCGGGTCATTTTGTTGGAATACGTTGCGTCCGAAAAAGATATCCTTTCCGGATGCAAGCGCGTCTACTCCCGTCCCTTCTACCCGCTGTGCGGCGGATTCATCTGTGTGAATATGTACATCGGAAAAGTCATGCCCGTATGCGCGGCTCATATCGCCGATAACATCTGTGCTGTCCATAAACCGAGCGGCTGCTTCATTCGCCTCCTGCTCAGCATGCAGGTCCTTATAGAGTTGTTTCCCCATGTTTTATTACCTCCCTGTTGTTATTGTATTAGTTATAGAAATCATGATTCAATGGATGCATTCATCCGCTCCATCAAATCATAGAGTAAGTTACCGTATTCGCCAAATTCACTGGCCAGCATCACTTTTCCTTCTTTTTGCCGTTCCAGGAATACCGCTTCTACCAAATGTTTCATGGATAAAATACCACCATCCGCTGCCGCTTTGTAACAGGCGTTGAGTGCGATATTTTTGATCTGGGAGCCAGGAAGCTCAAACTGCCGTGCCAGATATGCAAAATCAATCCCTTTTTGCGGGACGCTGGAAGGAAGTACATCATGCCACAAATCACGGCGCAGGGATTCTCCGGGCAGCGTGAAGGGAATGTGATACCGGAACCGCCGTACAAACGCACTATCGATTTGATTGGCAAGGTTGGTTGCCATCAGAACAATCCCGGAATATTCTTCCATGCGCTGCAACAAATAAGCTACTTCCGTGTTGGCATATTTGTCTTTGGCGTCTTTGACCTCGCTGCGCTTCCCGAAAAGGGCGTCGCCTTCATCGAAAAAAAGGATCATATTGCTTTTTTCGGCGCGGTCAAAAACCTCTTTTAACCGCTTTTCGGTTTCGCCGATGTACTTATCCACGATCTGGGATAAGTCGATCTTATAGAGTTCCAGGCCAAGAGTCCCGGCAAGCACTTGAGCAGCCATCGTTTTCCCTGTGCCGGGAGGACCCGAGAACAGTGCGGAAACACATCGACCGTAGGGGTATTTCGGCCGCAGCCCCCAGTTGTCAAGAACGACCCCCTGGTTTTCTACTTGGTCGCAGATATCCCGCAACACCTGTTTTTGATAGGGCTCCAAACGAAGTTCCTCCCAGGTAGACCAGGATTTGACTACGCGGATATTCTGATACCGCCCGTCGTCAAGAACTTGGTAACACAGCTTGAAAATATCGCGGGCGTCCCAGGGGCCTTGCGGAGATCCGCGGGACAACAGGCAAAGAATCCGGTTGATCTGTCCGGCAGTGAGGACCATTTTTACCGATAATTCCTGAATAGGAAGGTTTTGCGGAGAAAGACTGTTTTCTCTGGCCAGGGCATCCCATAAAGCGGCACTTTCCGAGATGGAGCAGGGATGTATGGGAACCTGAGCGACAAAAGCATCCAGGAACGGTAAAATTCGGATATCCTCAGTAGTTGTCAAAAACACTGGACGTCCCAATGGGGCAAGACCTCGTTCGATCAGGCGCAGTTGAGACGGAAGACCGGGCGGTGCAGAACAATCTACATCGCACAGGCACAAAAGCTGGTCTGTTAGGAAAAGTTCCCGCAATACCCGCCGCCACGGAACTGCTAATAAACGACCGTTTTCGCTGACAGAGGAATACGGGACAACGAGGAGATTGCGGCCTAATTTGCGGGCTGCTTCCTGCGCGAAAAATCGTCTGCCACTGGTCCGTTCCCCACTGATATGGAATAGACTGAATCCCGGTTTTGCACCGAGGTCTGCGATACGTTGGATCTCCTGGCTGAGCCGACAAAATGCCGGAGCAGGAGCAGCGAAGGAAAATACAGTACAGCTTTCCTGCATGGAGCGGTCAGGCAGTTCTTCCCCGCTGAGCCAGGAAGCCAGCCGTCCGTCAGGATGAAAGGGCGTTTTGAGAAAATTTCCCGGTCCGGGTTCAGCCTGAAGCAGTAATTCTACCTTGTCGTAAGCGCTCCGTAAAGCAGGAAGGTTTTCCAGAATCTCCGAAGAACGCAAAGCAATCCGCGCGGCGGTCTCGATCGTCAGGCTATCGCGCGAGGTGCCAAGGCCTTCCCGCAGCAAAGTCAGCGTGCGTTCGTCCATGTCGGCGAGGATCGATAACTGGATTGCTGTCAGGGCTATGGGATCTCCACCACAGGCATCATAAATTTTCTGATAGCGTGCGGCGACTTTGGGGGAATCCGCATAGAGTAGGGATGGTTCTTCCGGATAAGAAGCAAGTTCTTCTTCGGTGACATCTGCGGAAATGAGGCGGGGATACCGCGAAAAAAGGGACAGGTCCGCGTGATCTTTCAAAAAAAGGGACAATTTAAATGCAGCAAGAGCCGCGAGACGTTTCAAGAAAAAGCGCTCCTTCCAGAAAAATTTAAAAATTCTTCTGGTTTTATTTTACGGGAATCCAGGGGGCAAAGTCAAATAGATGAGGAAAATTTAAGGAATGTTTTAGATTTCTGAAAAAAGAAGGGGAGAGAAGGTGAAAAAATAGCCAGAAGATGCAGGGTATAAGCGGGAAGGAAAAGGAATATATATGGAGAAGCGCACAGGAAAGGATGGGATTGTGATGTTTTGGAGCATCAGAATCGGGAAAAGACTCTGGGGAATAGCCGCTGTATTGATTTGTTTGATCGGCGTGCTGTGTTATACTGTTCCGGGAAAAGCGCAGGAAACCATGCAGCCGGAAAACGGGATCAGGCTGCCGATCCTGATGTTTCATGGAATCCTGAAGGACGAAAGCCGGTTAGGACAATATGTTGTTTCAGCAGATACCTTGGAATCCGATTTGCGTTATTTGCAGGAGCACGGGTATCGATCGGTGACAGTGGAAGATTTGATCGAATATGTGGAGGAGGGGACTCCTCTCCCGGATAAACCGGTAATGATCACATTTGACGATGGATATTACAATAATTATTTATATGCGTATCCTTTGGCGAAAAAATATGGATTTAAGATCGTGATTTCCCCCATTGGAAGGTATACGGACGAATACAGCGAAGCAAATGCTAACCATGAAAACTATTCCCATGTGACATGGGATCAAATTCAGGAAATGATGGAATCGGGCGTGGTAGAGATCCAGAACCATTCGTATGACCTGCATGGGACGGAAGGGAGACTCGGAGCAAAGAAACTCCCGGGAGAAAGCGATGGACAATATGAAGAACTGCTAAAAGGAGATTTGGGAAAGTTCCAGGAAAAAATGGAGCAGCATACCGGAGTTGTCCCACAGGCGTTTGTGTATCCGTTTGGCGGGGTCAGCTATGCTTCCGTTCCGATTTTAAAAGAGATGGGGTTCCGGGCGACGCTGACCTGTGAAGAAAAGACCAATCTGATCACACGGGAGGAAGAAAGCTTATTTGGCCTGGGACGTTATTTAAGGCCGCCGTGGATCAGCAGTGAAGATTTTTTCTCAAGAATTGGGGTGCATTAGAGGGACAGAAAACGCACAAAAAGAATATACTGGGGAAAAAGGGGGTTTTTCCATGCCAAGAATCTATTTGAGCCCGTCGCTTCAGCCGTACAACCTGTACGCAGTCGGAGGGAACGAACAAGAGTATATGAATCTGGTAGCGGACGCCATGGAACCGTATCTGAGGACCAATGGGATTCAGTATACCAGGAACAGGATCGGCATGACATTGGGGGATGCGATCCGGGAATCCAATGCAGGATATTATGATTTGCATCTGGCACTGCACAGCAATGCAGCGGCAGGTGATCTGGCAGGGAAGGTACGGGGAGCAGACGTTTATTATTACCGGTACAGCGTGCGAGGGAAAGAAGCGGCAGAGATCATCGCAGAGAATTACAAAAAGATTTATCCGTTCCCCTCGAAGGTAACTGCACGCCCGACGACGACTTTAGCGGAAGTGACCAAGACGAATGCGCCGGCAGTATTGATTGAGACAGAATACCATGATAATTTGGAAGGGGCCAACTGGATTCGTGCCAATATTGAGAATATTGCGAAAAACCTGGTGGAATCCCTGACGATTTATTTTGGGATACCGTTTATTTCTCCGCCGCAGCCGGAACGTCATGGAAAAGTCAAGACGCAGGGCGGGAATCTGAACCTGAGAAGCAAACCCAGTCTGGATGCCCCGCTTATCGCGCGTATGCCAAATGGAGCTTCGGTAAAAGTGCAGGGGGAATGGAACGGTTGGTAT
>CALWKP010000029.1 GCA_944381295.1 uncultured Clostridia bacterium
CATATCAATATTATAACATTCCACACCGGGAAGCTCTGCTACCTGCGGGTCGATATCGCGCGGCACCGCCAAATCAATCAACAAGGACGGTTTTTCCTTCACCTGCCGGAACAGGTCCAGCGCCACCGTATGGTGCGGGCTTACCGTCGCGCTTACCACGGCACAACATCCTTCCATCGCGCGGTAACGCTCCTCATACTCCACCGTCCCGACACCTTCCGGTGCAAGGTTCTGCCGGTATTTGTACTGCCGCAGAGTCATGGTCACTTCGTAACCGCCGTCGCGCAGATACTCTGCCGCCAGACGTCCCATCACGCCGTTGCCGATCACCAACACCTTTCCGGTTTTCCATCGCGCCTGAATCAGCCGCAGCGCACACTCCGCCGAACTGCTGTTATCCCTGCGGAACGCTACCTCCGTACGCACACGCTTGCCCGCTGTGACCGCTGTGCGGAACAGCACTTCCAGGATACTGTCCGTCGCCTTATTCTCCCGCGCAAACACAATGGCGTCCTTGACCTGGGTGATGATCTGATCTTCCCCCCAAATCTGCGACAGCATCCCGCTGGACAGCTCGCACAGATGCAGCAAAGCATCGTGCCCGTACAGCGTTTCAAAGCATCCCGCGTACTGCTCCGGGTCCTTTCCTGCCGCCCGGCACAATACTTCATAGGGTTCTTCATGGATCTCGTCCGCCAGCGACAAATACAGTTCTGTCCGGTTGCAGGTAGACAAAATCACCGCGCCCTCTACTTCCGGTAATCCGCAGATTTCCGTATACAATTCCGCCATTGCGCTCTTGGTATAGGAAAATGCTTCCCGCTGTTCGATCCCCGCCGAACGGTGATCCAGATATGACATTGCGATATTCAAAAGATCCACTTCCTATCCGGTTTTCCTCTCAGGATTCCTGTTCGTCCGCAGGAATGACCACTACGGAAAAATAACTTGGCTTTTCTGGAACTTCTTCCATGCTGCGGTACACCCGTTCTTCCGGCATCGTCGCACATTCCACTGCCTTTGCACGCGTCCCGAGAAGCTTTTCCCGTACCGCCGCCATGCTTTTCCCGGATTTCATCAGCACTTTACAGCCATCCAACGCCAGTGCGCGGTCCAAATTGGGATATGACGCCGGAATAACATGCAGCGCCTGTCCGCGCTCGCATAACGGCTCATTCAACGACGCCGCCACTGCACAAAACGACGGCACCCCCGGGATCACCCCGGTTTCGTACCCGCGTGCACCTAGCATCCTGTGCAGATACATCACTGTACTATAAATTCCAGGGTCCCCCAACGTCAGGAAGGCCACCGTTTTCCCGCTGTCCAAAAGTTCCGCCAGCGTATCGCACGCCGCCTCATGATAGCTTTGCAGGGCTTTCTCGTCCCGGATCATCGGCATCTCGACCTCGACTACCGGTTTCCCTTCCAGGTATTTCCCCGCGATCTCTAACGCCACGTTTTTCCCCGCACCGCTCTTTGGCGCAGCAATCACGTCGCTTTCTTCTATCATCCTTGCAGCTTTCAGCGTCAACAGTTCCGGGTCCCCCGGTCCTACGCCTACCGCCCAAAATTTTCCTTTTCCCATCTTTTTTACCTTCCGTCCCGTTCTTCTGTTTCCAAGTATCCTCGAATCTCGGCCCGCGCCTGCGAAATCGTCGCCGCTTCCCCCTCCAGCGCAAGGCCGTCTTTATCCCGCAATATTTCCATCAGATGCCGGATCCTCGGCGTGCGCAAATGCCTGCGCCGCAATTGTTCCGGGTCTGCAAAAATCTCCTTCGGTGTTCCGCGCATCACCGCGCGGCCCTGTTCCATCACATAAACATAATCGCAATACAATGGTACAATATCGATCTCATGCGTCGAAAGAATAATCGTGATCTCCAATTCCTCTTTCAGCGATGCCAGCAAATGCAGAATCTCCGCTACCCCCTGGGGGTCCAACCCTGCTGTCGGCTCGTCCAATATCATCACCGACGGCCGCATGACCAAAACACCTGCCAGCGCTACCCGCTTTTTCTGTCCGAAACTCAGCGCATGCGTCGGTTTATCCAGCAAATCCAGACAGCCTACGCGCTCCGCTGCTTTCTCCACCGCGCGCGCCGCTTCCGCTTTCGACATCCCCAAATTCAGCGCGCCGAACGCGATATCGTCCCGGACGCTTTCCGAAAACAGCTGGTCGTTCGGGTCCTGGAACACCACCCCGACCTTTGCGCACAGCCGTTTCGACGCAGAGGCGTTGTATTCTACCTTTTCCCCGTCCAGCCAGACTTCTCCACTGTCCGGATGCAACACACCGTTCAGGTTCAGGAAGAGCGTGGACTTCCCCGCGCCGTTTCCCCCTAACACTGCGGTCACTTTTCCTTTTTCAATCTCCAAATCCAAATGATCCAGCGCAGGCACTTTCCCATCATACGAGTAACAAAGCCCGCGCACGCGTATCATATCCACGCAAAAGCCCCTTTCTCCCAGGCGGCCAGCAACATGGTTCCGGCAATTCCCACCATCATCCATCCATACAGTATCGATGCCTTTTCCCGCGGCCGCTCCAAAACCGGAAGTTCCCCGCTATACCCGCGCGATTCCAACGACTGGTAAACTCTCCCGCTGCGCTGATACGCCCGAAAAAACAACATCCCCGTCATATAAGCAAAGGACCGGATCGATCGCCACACTCCACAATACCCCAAACGACACCGCTGTGCCGTCATAATCCGCCCGGCTTCCTCCCACAGCACAAACAGATACCGGAACAGCAATTCTGCAATCGTGAGCAGGAAGCCCGGCAAATGCAGCCGGCGCAGGACCGACAGGATATCTGTCATGGAAGTATTCAACGAAATAAAATAAACGCAGCTCACGCATCCGACGATTTTCAGGGCGACGCGGACGCCTTGTGCAACACTTTCCGACGAAACGCCCCAGGCAGTCCCACCAAGCTGTATGCAAAACCATAGGTTCCCGCCGGAAGTAACCATGATCGGCAACGCTGCCAGCAACGCAAACACTGCCGGGACAGACAACAAAGCAAAGTATTGGACAGCCGACGCTTTGGAATAATGAATGGAGATCACCGCCATAAATCCCGCTAAAAAAACACTCACGCCAACACAGTCCAAGATCAGGCAGGCTGTCAGGAACAAAAGCCCGAAGGCGAGTTTTGCCTCCGGGCTGAAATCGCGGATTTTACTGCAATAAGCGTAATCATTGATTGTTTTCATAGTTCCGACCTTTCGCCGTCAGTCTTCCCAGTAAGAATCCTCCAACCCCTGCGCCCAATGCGGCCTGTACCGCAAACAACAGCGATTCGATTTCGCCGCTCGGTGGGGTGAACGGAAGCTCCGCCCAAGGCGTATATTCCGGCGCAATCTGTTCAATCATTTCCTGCGCCTGACCATCGGTGCCGCCGAATTCCGCATCCTTGAGCAAAAACATCGGGAACAGTGCAATCACTGCCACCGCGGCGATCAACAGGACATTCTTTTGCCACAATTTCATAAACGTCCCTCCGTTTCCAGCACATGTAAGGATGCAAATTCCTTCGCGCTGTACTTTCTCAGCACATTGAACACCACAACTGTCAAGAGCCCTTCACAGACTGCCAGCGGCAGCTGTGTCAATGCATAGACGCCTGTGAACTTGGCAAACGATGCAAGAAAACTTCCCTGGTCAGGAAATGCCAAAGCCAGCTGGACAGAAGTAACCAGATAGGTTCCGATATCCCCGGCAAATGCGGCCAGGAACACGGTTACTCCGACAGGCAGCCGGGTCATCCGCAGCAGACGGTATACGCCCCAGGAAAGCACCGGCCCGGCAATTCCCATAGAAAATGTATTTGCCCCAAGCGTTGTGAGGCCCCCATGTCCCAACAGCAGCGCCTGAAACAACAGCACGATCACCGAAATCACCGACATGGCAAACGGTCCAAACAGGATCGCGCCAAGCCCCACGCCGGTGGGATGCGAACAGCTTCCGAAAACCGAAGGGATCTTCAGTGCCGACAGCACAAAAGCAAACGCACCGCAGAGCGCCAGCAACACTGCTGTTTTCGGCTCCGCGGAAATCCTTCGTTTCAAGGCGAACACGGCCGCTGCCAAAAACGGGATACAAACCGCTCCCCACCCGATTGCCCATACAACCGGAAGGGAGCCATCCGCAATATGCATCGCTCCCGCCGGCAGTTGCATGACCGGAATCCATAAAACACCCGCTAACAGGCAAAGGATCTGTTTTTCCCGTTTTGAAAACATCTGTTTCACCAGCCCTTACAAAAAATCGGCCCGGCCACAAGCCGAACCGATACCATCCTTCCACGGGCAGAATCCACCCTAAGAGCCGGAGGAAGCAGATCATATCAGCCATTGACCTGTGACCATATGACTTCCAGGTTGGCATGTCTTCCGACTCAGACCCTTTTCCGACAGATCCACGCCTTCCCGGGAAACTCCCAGTGACTGCGCACCAGCGCATCAGCTCTGTCAGGTCAACACGGCAGCAGGACTGTCCGGGAATCGCACCCGGTTCCATTTTCACACAACAGTGAACCAAACCTGTTTTCCTATACGAAATTATTATAAAGTACCCGCTTCTGTATGTCAACGTCATCGGGAAAACAGGAAAAAATATTACAAAAAAGCGCAAGAAAGCACACCTTGCCCTGTATTCCTGCACACAAAAATCCCCTCCGGAGCCAGGAGGGGATTTTCAAACGCATTACGCACTAGCCCTTTTATGGGGAAAAACGATCTGCCGCCACAACTGCATCAGACGGCTCAGATTGGGGTAATTTCTCCCTGCCCCTACAAAAGGTCACCATCAGTATAACATACTGTTCCTGAAAAATCCAGTCTTTTACCAAGTTTTTCTAAAAGCGTCTTCTCAGGCTTTTCCTGTACTTGCTTTTGCTTCTTCTTTTGCCCTACGGAACTCTTCCAAAACATCTGCCGGAGGTTCCTTATCCAGCAGGGATACCACAAAGATTACCACCAAGCTTACCAGGAACGCAGGAAGCAGTTCATAAATTCCAATCAGCGTATAAAAATAACAAAAGCTGCCCCGACGATCATCATGCTGTGATAAGGCAGTCCAAACAGGGTGCTGAATAATTTTCCACAGGTGACAAAGCAACTGGAAGCATACACAGTGAAAAACACCAGAATAAATACTATGGTCTTATCATACCTGATTTTTCCTTCTTTGGCAAACATTATCTTGCGTAATTATTTCGTCTTTTTGTATTTTTTTGCAGATTCTTTGTTGATTATCCTCCAAGCTAGGGGCCAAAAATTCTTAGGCAGCATCGCTGCCTAAGAAAAAAGGGAGCGGTTTTCCGCTCCCTTTCTCAGAGAAGGGCGTTATACGCCCTTCTCTGGCTTTTGGCCCCCGTCTATCGATCTGTTTTTTCCCTTTTATTGATCTTCATAAGTATCCAAATAATTTCCGCACGGATATGACTGATACTGTTTTTTAATTTTGATCACCACAGATCCATCCAACATTTCCTTTTCTTCTTCAATTCGATACCGCACCCTGCTTTTATCTAACTTTGCTTTATATTGCTCTACTTCCTCCTTTACTGCTTTGACCGCCAATTGATGGCTAAGATCTTCTTTCAGCTGAAAATGGACTGTCTGTGCCAAACATGCTTCCTGAATTCGTTTCATAAAAGAATTCCTCCTTCTTCCGGAATGATTTCTAAAAAATGATACCATTCATAAAAAGATTTTTTCAAACAAAAAATTCATAAGCAAATTATTTTTGTCAATTTCTCAATACAATTCTCCGCTGATATTTTGTGCAAAATTCCAGAAGTTTTTTCTTTCAGCCTTTGTTTTTGGCAACTTCTTCTATGAATTTTATGGAAATTGTCTTGTTTCTCTTTCCCAGTAGGTGTATAGTGGAGATAGAAATCATTCTTTCGTGATGTTAAGTGAGGGAGTTTATGAAAATATTGATTGCCGGCGACGGCAAGGTAGGAATGGCCTTGACCCATGAACTTGTACGGGAAGGCCACGATGTCACGGTTATTGATTCCAATATGAATGCTTTGCGTATGGATTTAGGCCGGTATGATGTCATGACAGTCAACGGAAATGCTGCCGCCCTGAATACTTTGCGGGAAGCTGGTGTGGAACAATCTGAACTCTTGATCGCCGCAACCAGTGCAGATGAAACGAATATTCTATGTTGTCTTACCGCCAGATCTTTAAATAAAAATCTGCATACCATCGCCAGGGTACGCAATCCAGAATATACCGAACAGTTATTCACCATGCGGGAATATCTGGGTCTTTCGTTGTCCATTAATCCCGAATTCAGTGCCGCGCGGGAAATTTTTCGGCTTCTCCAGTTTCCGGGATTTCTTCGCAGAGAAACTTTTGCGAAAGGACGCGTAGAAATTGTAGAACTCAAGATTCCCGAAGGAGCCAGCTTACAGAATGTAGCTTTAAATAACCTGTACAAAATTGCTGGTGTAAAAGTTCTGGTATGTGCCGTATCCCGTCAGGGAAAGGTGGAGATCCCAAACGGAAGTTATGTGCTGCGTGCAGGGGACCATGTTTATGTGACCGCACGAGCTATCAATCTTGCACAGCTGATTAAGAATCTCAAGATTGAGACCCAGAAAATCCGACATGTCATCCTGGTGGGAGGAGGAAGGATCAGTTATTATCTGGCGGAGCTCCTGTTGGGCACTGGTGTCCGCGTCAAAATTATTGAAAAAGATCCTGATCGTGCTGCCAGGCTTGCGGAACTTCTTCCAAAAGCCTCTATCGTTTTGGGAGACGGTTCCATGCAATCCCTTTTGGAAAGCGAAGGTGTTTATGGTGCTGACGCCTTAGTCACGCTCACTGGTATGGACGAAGAAAACATTGTCATTTCCATGTTTGCTCATACTGTTGGCGTCCGCAAGGTCATCACCAAAGTTAACCGGCAAGAATTTAGTTATATTTTCAACGACATGATTGGCAGCGTAGTCAGTCCGAAAGAATTATGCAGTTCTGAAATTGTGCGGTATGTGCGCGCCATGCAGAAACAAACCGGACAGGTCATCACCCTGCACCGGATTGCCAATGAAGGTGCCGAAGCTCTTGAGTTTAATGTAGACGATGAGGTGCAGTGGTGTAATACCCCGCTGAAAGATGTCCCGCTGAAGCAAGGCGTCCTGATCTCCTGCATTACCCACAAAGGGAAAACCGTGATTCCGGATGGTTCTTCTGTTTTTCAGAAAGGGGATACCGTAATCGCCGTTGTCACAAGTGGACGGGTCATCCAACAAATGAACGATATTTTTGAGGAGTAAGGATCTCTAGGTATGAATATCAAGATCATTAGCCGCACCATCAGCAGCATTCTATTTCTGGAAGCTATCATGATGTTACCTTCGCTGATTTGGTGTTTTATCGACCGTGAATGGGATGTTATTGCAAGTTTCGTGGTTTCTGTCTCGCTGATTTGTTTAGCTGCCCTTCTGCTGCGTCTGTTCAGCCGCCATGCAAATGATAATTTTCAGGCCCAGGAAGGGTTCCTGACTGTGGCGTTGAGCTGGATTGTTATTTCTGCAATGGGTGCACTTCCCTTTTTTATCAGCGGTCAGATTCCTAACTATGTGGATGCTTTTTTTGAAACCGTCTCCGGATTCACTACGACAGGAGCTTCTATCCTTTCCGATGTAGAATCCATGAGCCGTGGACTTCTGTATTGGCGAAGCTTTACTCACTGGCTCGGCGGCATGGGGATTCTCGTATTTGCTTTGGCGGTCATGCCGTCGAGCAAGACCGGCAGCGGAAAACTCTATTTGATGCAGGCAGAAAGTCCTGGCCCGAGTGTCGGGAAGCTTACCCCCCGCCTCCATACCACCGCCGGGATTTTGTATGGGATCTATGTTGTCTTGACGTTATTGTGTATCCTGTTCCTGGTAATGGGAGGGATGCCGTTTTTTGAGAGCCTCTGTACCGCTTTTGGCACCGCAGGCACCGGCGGATTTGGCGTCAAGAACGACAGCATTACGAGTTACTCCCCTTATATTCAAAACGTTTGTACCATTTTCATGCTCTTATTCGGCGTAAATTTCAACATTTATTATCTGGCCCTTCTGCGGGAAGGGAAATCGATCCTGCGCGACGAAGAACTCCGTCTCTATTTGTTTATCTTTTTATGCGCTACCGGCATTATTGCCTGGAATATCCGTTCCATGTGTCTTTCCTGGGAGGACAGTCTGCGTCACGCCGCGTTCCAGGTTTCCAGCATCATGACGACCACAGGATTTTGCACAACGGATTTCAACTTATGGCCGCCGCTTTCCAAAGCGGTGCTTTTATGCCTGATGGTCCTCGGTGCGTGCGCCGGAAGTACCGGCGGCGGAATCAAGACTGTCCGTGTCACTCTGATGTCCAAAATCCTTCGCCGTGATATTCTGAAAACTCTCAATCCTCGCAGCGTAGTATTGGTTCACATGAACGGTCGCCAAGTGGAAGAATCCGTTCTGCGTGGGGTAAGTTCCTTTATCGCTGCCTATATTATCCTCGTTGGCGGAAGTTTTCTTCTCGTATCCGCAGATGGTATCTCAATTGAAGGAAGCATGTCGGCAGTTCTGGCTTGTATCAATAATGTTGGTCCTGGTCTTGCTGAAGTCGGACCGATGTCCAATTTTCAGGAGCTGAGTGAACCTGTCAAGCTGGTGCTGGCCGGGGATATGCTGCTCGGGCGTCTCGAAATTTTCCCGCTGCTTTCTATTTTCAGCCGTCATGCATGGAATCGCCGGATGTGACCGGTATGTTCCCAATAGAATGACAGCGATTTCACAAAAAGGGGCTGGTGTAAAATAGTCCCATCAAAAAATAAAGTACAGCAATCGTCCCCAAAGGAAGCATAGACAGCTTCTTTTGGGGACGATTCTTAAGATTCTTTCTGATACTTGGGGCGGGCCGCTATTGCGTTACAGCAGTCCTCTTTTTTGCAGTTTTCTCCAGGGATAACCTCCCCAAATCACATCTGTTTCCTTCTATTTACAAAATCACGGTGACTGTCAGGGTCCCTTCGCTGCCATACGCCGAGATTTTTCCTTTATGTGCTTCTGTGATCGCTTTCGCTACCGACAATCCGATGCCATGACCTCCGGTCTGAGAATTTCGGGACGCATCCCCACGGTAAAACCGTTCAAACAGCCGCGAAAGATCCCCTTCTGCGATATTTTCCGCTGTGTTTTTCACCGTTAGACGCAGATTTCTACCCTGCTTTTGCAGCCCGACCCAAATTTTCCCCTGTTCTCCAGAATACTTTACCGCATTGTCCAGCAAGAGCGAAACAAGCCGCCTCAGAGATCGTTCATCCCCACAATAGGTCAGGCCCGGTTCCACCTCGATGGAGAAAGTCTTCTCCTGCGTTTGCGCTACCGGAAGAAATTCTTCTGCGGTTTCCTGTACCGCATCCGAAAGCGAAAAATCGACCCTTGTAAT
>CALWKP010000030.1 GCA_944381295.1 uncultured Clostridia bacterium
AAAGAAGCAAGGATACCGAAACCCAGGTTGGCGCATGCATCGTCAACAGCCATCACAAAATTTTATCTGTGGGATACAACGGGATGCCAATTGGCTGTCCGGATGACAACATGCCCTGGGAAAAAGATGGCGAGCCTCTCGAAACAAAATACCTTTATGTATGTCATGCGTGTCTGAACGCAATCTTAAACAGCGCAGCCAGTCTTCATGGCTGTACCATCTACACGACGCTTTTCCCTTGCAACGAATGTGCAAAAGCGATTATCCAGAGTGGAATCCACACGGTTATTTATCTTTCCGATGCCAACAAAGACGTCAATGGCGTTGCCGCAGCAAAACGCATGTTTGACATGGCTGGTATCAAATACCGCTCTTATCATAAGAGCAATCAGACCATTACATTGGATCTGTAATCTCACGGTCCCGCTCTGCTGCGCGCAGACGCCAGGCCAAAATCAGGGAAGGCCCTATAAAAGGGCCTTCCCTTCCGCCGGGGATTTCCCGGCGGCAACAGCCCCGCTTATGCGGGGCTGTTGTTTTTTGGCCCGGCGTCTGCGCGCTGATACCCTTCTGCTTGCCATTGAAAGCAGAAGATAACCACGCTTTCCAAGGAATCAATGAATCCCGTTTAAAATACCGCCCATCTCCCGCACGGCAGAAACCCCATAGACTCATAAAAAGCGCTCAGCTCCGGATGACATAACACATAACGTTCCAGACCATTCAGCGAAGCTGCCAAAGCGCTCACCACCGCTTTTCCTCGCCCGGTTCCGCGGCACCCCGGAGCTACTGCCACTGCCGACAACACCGCACTGTGCGTTCCATACACCGCTATCGCACCTGCTGTCAAATTCCCTTGTTCCCGCAAGACTGCCACTCGTGCGGAGTCATGCCGCATCCGATGGGATAAATCCAGATAAAACGGCTCAAAGTCCGGTACAGGAAACTTTTCTGACCGGCATTGCTCCAACAATGTATAGACTTCCCGCACTGGAGGGTTCCACTCGGCTTGCACCCCTGTCAAAACATTGCTCGATCGCAGTACTGTCCCTTTCTGCGCCGGCTCGCCTAAGGAATCTGCCATTTCACCATCACAGATCAGGTGCGTATGCCCAATCATGTCCAGGAACTCCGTTAGCTCATCTGTCCAGGCCCCTTCTTTTACTGCCACGGTCACTTCCCCATCTATCTTGCCAATGGCAGCAATCGGCTTTCCGTCTTTCTCCTGTATCCAGAACCGCAGAAACGGCCGTTCCCATCCATACGCCGCAGCCGCAGCCGATAATTTTGCCGTATAAGCGGAAGGGGATTCCTCACAAAATGCAAGGAACCCTTTCCACAAATCTTTTCCTACGGAGAAAATCATCCTTTTTCTCCAGAAGCAATCGCTTCTGCAACTTTTGGCAGCAATGCGAGCATCGATTCATAATCTGCGTGAGAAATCACACCAGCCGGCGCATGCAGATACCTGCATGCCAATGATACGGCTAACGTTCTGACTCCGCCGCGTGATTTATGGATTGCTCCGGCATTATTCCCGCCGGCAACCGCTTCCTTGACCTGAACCGGGATTGCATGCTCTTCTGCGATCTGTTTTGCCAAACGGAAATATTCCCGGTCATAAATGGTTCCGCGGTCCATAAAGGACAACACCGGGCCTTTGCCTACCCGACACACTTGCTTTTCTTCTGCTATTCCCGCAATATCTGCCGCTGTTGTGGTCTCCACGGCAATCGCTGCATCCGGTGCAACACGATACGCTGCCGTCTGCGCTCCACGAAGTCCCACTTCTTCCTGTACGGAAAATACAAACGTCATATCGTATTCCAGATCGCTGCGGATCATTTCAATCAACAAAGCGCATCCTGCGCGGTCATCCAGGGCTTTTCCCTTGATGGTTTTCCCCTCGTCAAAAAACGGGACAAAACAAACCGGGTCCCCCAGACTTACCGACGCTTGTGCTTCCTCGCAGCTTGACGCTCCAATATCGATATGCAGATCATCCAACGGCACAGATTTTTCCCGTTCGTCCGATTTGAGCAGATGGATCGGTTTTGTCCCGATCACTCCGGGATATTTTCCATTCACCACTACCGGCGTCCCGCACAGGACCCTGCGGTCGATTCCTCCCACACAGGAAAATTTGAGCATGCCGTCATCCGTGATATGTGTCACGATCATCCCGACTTCATCCATATGTGCGTCTAACATCAACCGTACCTTCGGCCGTTTTGCGCCTTTCTTTTCCACAATCAGGTTGCCCGATGGATCTGTCTCGATCGACGCGGCATAGGGTTCTACTTCTTTCCGGATGATTTCGCGCACAGCGTCTTCCGTTCCCGAAATTCCATATGCCGTACACAACCGGCGTAAAAGTTCACAGTCTGCCATCAGCCAACCCTCCCGATATATGCCGCGATCAATTGCGCGGTATGTTCCAAATCCTGTAAATCAACAATTTCTGTCGGCGTATGCATATTCCTCAGCGGTATCGAAAGCATGGCGCAGCGCACCCCGCCCCGGGATACCCCAATTTGATCCGCATTCGTCCCCGCAGGACCGCCCATCACCTCATACTGGAATGGGATTTCTTCCTGTTTCGCGATCTCGGCAATCTCGGCGCCCATCTTTCTGTCCAGTCCCGGTGCGATTCCAAGCATCGGACCCGCTCCCAATTTCCCCGATTTTTCGGAAGACACACCTGGCTGTTCTGCAAAACTTACATCCACCACAATGGCTTCTGTCGGGTCCAGCCAAAACGCCGCTGTCTTGGCCCCCTGTTCTCCAGTTTCTTCCCGTGTACTCAGCAGAACCGAAACCGCACAGTTTTTCAGATCGTAGGAAGCTAACATCTGTACGGCGCGAAGCAGCACAGCGCATCCTGCACGGTCGTCCAGCGCAGGGGCCGTAATCCGGCTCCCCAACAGGTCTTGTGGTTCTGTCAAAAACACGATTCGGTCTCCCGGCTCCACCACCGCTTCCGCTTCTTCTTTGGTCAGTCCAATATCTACGGCCATTTCGTCCACGGATGGAACTTTATCCTCTCCTCCGTCTACCAAGTGCGGCGGCAAACAGCACACAACTCCCGTCACCGTCTCTTTGCCAAGCACCTGTACCGGCTGTCCCGGAAGTGTTCTCCGGTCTGCTCCACCACATGGGGCAATCTTTAAAAATCCCTTTTCGTTAATGGATGTCACGATCAATCCAACCTGGTCGATATGTGCATCCAACAGGATCCTGCGGTCCGACCCCTGGTTCCCGATCTCCAAAACGACGTTCCCCATCCGGTCAATCGACGCACATCCATATCCTTTCATCTGTTCCACCGCAAACGCTGCCGCGTCCTGTTCCCCTCCGGGCGTTCCCGGTACGGAACAAAATCCTTTTACCAATTCCCTGATCTCTTTCCATCTTGACATGCTGTCTCTTCTCCTTTTACAGGCTGTTGACTAAATCGCGGAAATGATCTCCACGCGCTTCAAAATTCGGGTACAGGTCAAAACTTGCACATGCCGGGGACAAGGACACAATTTCTCCGGCTGCTGCCAACTTTCTGGCCGCCTGCACCGCTTCTTCCATAGAGGAAACATGCACAATTTCCGGCATTCCTTCCCGATACCCCGGCGCAGCCTTCACTGCCGCTTCAATCTTTTCCGCTGTGGCTCCCATCAAAATCAACACGCGCACTTTTTCCACCACAGCCGGTCCAAGCGCGTCAAATGGAATCTTCTTGTCATATCCGCCCGCGATCAGCACGATCTTTTCCGGGTAGACCGACAACGTTCCGGAAATCGTCCTGGTGGGACTGGTTCCAATGGAATCGTTATAATATTTTACACCGTCCACTTCCCGGATAAATTCCATCCGGTGCGCAACGCCGTTGAACGTACGGGCGACCTCGCAGATCACCTCCGCCGGGACTTCGCCCCATACTGCTGAAATCGCAGCCAGATAGTTCTCGATATTATGGACCCCCGGAATCCGGATATCCGACGCGTTCATGACCTTGACTCCTGGATTTCCCACCAAGATCGCACCGTCTTCGCGCATCCAAGTGCCATATTCTGACGGCACTTTTCTGCTGAACATCCGGGTCTGGCCACGCACCCACGGCACAAATCCTGCCGTAACCGCATTATCTGCATTCAGCACCGATACGCTGAACGCTGTTTGATGGCTCACAATATTCCTTTTTGCTTCAATATATTCTTCCATATCCTTATGGATATCCAGATGGTTCGGGGAAACATTCGTCACGACCGCCACATCCGGGCCCCGGCGCATGGAGATCAGCTGAAAGCTGGAAAGCTCCACCACTGCCACATCGTCCGGAGAAATACTTTCAATTTCCGGCAGCAACGGATGCCCAATATTCCCGCCAAGATGCACCTTTTTCCCGGCAGCTTTCAAAAACTCCGAAATGATCGTTGTCGTAGTCGTTTTTCCGTCGCTGCCTGTCACCGCATAGATTTTGCACGGACAGAGTTCAAAAAACAGCTCCATTTCCGACGTCACCGCCGCGCCCCTTGCCCGCGCTGCGTCAAGTTCCGGAAGGTGATATTTCATCCCCGGCGTTCGGAAAATGATGTCCGCGTCAAGATTCTCCAGGTACTGTTCCCCTAATCTGCATTCCGCTCCGATTTCCCGCAGCGTTTTTGCCGCATCCCCAAGTTTTTCCCAGGGTCTCTTATCGCACGCGATCACTTTCGCGCCATGCTGCGCAAAAAGTTTTGTCAGCGGAAGGTTGCTCCCGCCGATTCCGCAAAAAGCTACCCGCTTTCCTTCGACGCTCTTCCAAAATGCCTCTATCCTGCTGTCCATCAAATTCCTCCTAGTCCAAGCCCAGGCGATGACGCCTTATCCCACCCCATTCTCGGGATACCGATTCCAGCGTCCGCTTCACTTTCGAGCGTTTTTCGCCCGCGTATACCTTCCTACATCATACGTGCTTTCCCTATTATACGTTTCTGTTTCCGAAATATCAAGGCTGCTCCGGTCCTTCGTCAAAAATCCTCTCAATTTCTGGAAAATATGCTTTAAATGCGGACGGCAAAGTATATTTTTCATGCAGTTCTTCCCGGTTTACCCATTGAAAACATCCTTCTTCCAACACATCTACACGATAGGCTGACATTCTCCATTCCACATGAGAAAAAATATGCTTTGCTTTTCCCAAAGGCCGCAGCGACCTTCCAAGAACGCCCCATGCCTTCAAGACTTCTTCGGCCTGTTTTCGGGAAAGTTTTCCTTCCACAGACGGTAATTCCCATAATCCTGAAAGCAGTCCCGTTTCCGGCCGCCGTAACAGCGCTGCCTTTTTCCCTCGTGCAAGGACAAAAACGGTGCGTTCCTCCACGCGGCGCAATGCTTTTTTCGCCTTGACCGGCAGTTCCTGTTCTGTCCCGGACGCGTGTGCCGCGCAAATCTCTGCCAGCGGACATTCCCCGCATTTTGCAGGGCCATTTGGCAAACATACCATTGCCCCCAGTTCCATCAGGGACTGATTGAAGTCCCCGGCTTTTCCTTCCGGAATGATTTCGCGAATCTGCTGTTCTGCAAGTTTTTTTGTCTTTGGGTCCAGGATATCCGCTGCGTCGTTCAGCACCCTGGCCCGGACCCGCAGCACATTGCCGTCTACTGCCGGGACACGCTCGCCAAATGCGATCGATGCGATTGCTCCCGCTGTATAGTCCCCGATTCCCGGTAATTTTCTGAGTTCCTCAAACGATGCGGGAAGCTCTCCGCCGTATTCCTCCATCACCCGGCGGGCACCTTTTTGCAGATTTCTCACCCGGTTATAATATCCCAAACCTTCCCACAGTTTCAGCAAGACTTCTTCCGGTGCTTCGGCCAGTGCCTGTATCGTCGGCAATTCTTCCAAAAAATGTTCATAATACGGTTTTACTGCTTCCACGCGCGTTTGCTGCAACATGATTTCTGACACCCACACGCGATAAGGTTCCGGGCAGTCCCGCCAGGGAAGGACCCGCGCGTTCTCCCGATACCACCGGAGCAGCCGTTCCGGAATTTCCTGCAAAATTTCCTGCTGTTCCACCGATTTCCCACCTTTTTTCTCCTGTTTCCCTCATTTTAACATAGCCTCTAATTTTTGACAACGCGTCAAACTCTTCCACTAAGTTTCGTAAAATTGTACAATTCCCCTTGCATATTTTTGAAATGATTCTATAATATAACTATAAGCTTTCCAGACAGATTGTTTCGTTTTTCCTACAACTTTCCATACATGCATTTTGTTGTTCCAAAATTCTACGTTCACGGAGGTGCCAACATGCTCGATCAGGTCAATTTAAACAAGAAGGTTGACAAAACTCTGGCCAAAAAAGAAATCAAACGGATGGAAGCCGAACTCAGTGTCATACAGCAGGACATCAAAAATAAAAAACTTCCGGTCATTATCCTCTTTGACGGATGGGGGGCAGCCGGGAAAGGCAGCATGATCGCCGATCTGATTCTGAATTTCGACCCCCGTGGATGCCGGGTCATTTCCAACGCTGCTGCTACCGAAACGGAAAAACGAGAACCTCTTTTATGGCGGTACTGGAAAAACATCCCGGAATATGGTCAAATCGCCGTTATGGACCGCAGCTGGTATCAGGATGTTTCCACGGCGCGCATTGAGGATGAACTGGACAGTGATGTGGTTCTCCGGCGGATCAACAGTATCAAAATTTTTGAGCGCCAGCTTACCGATGACGGGTATCTGGTCATCAAATTTTTCCTGCATATCAGCAAGAAGGAACAGAAACAACGGTTTGATAAACTGGATTCCGACAAAAACACCGAATGGCGTGTGACCGAACAGGATCGCCGCCGCAACCGCGCTTATGAAGAATACTATCAGGCATTCGACGAAATGCTCCAATACACCGATACCCCCAACGCTCCCTGGCATATCATCCCAAGCCATGACAAGACGACCGCAAAACTGGAAATCTATCGGATCGTGCTGGATTCTATTCGGAAAGCATTTGCCCGGCAGGAGGTTGCGCCGGCACTCAGCCAGGGGATCATCATGCCGAAAACTTTCACCCTTCTGGACATGCCATTATTATCTGACATCAAATTGGACCAGGTTATGTCCAAAGAACAATATGACAAGGAATTGAAAAAGCTCCAGAAGAAGTTAAGTGATCTTCACAACAAGTTGTATCGCAAAAAAGTACCGGTCGTGATCGCCTATGAAGGATGGGATGCTGCGGGCAAAGGCGGGAATATCAAGAGGGTAGCGGCGGCTCTGGATCCCCGCGGATATGAGGTACATCCGATCGCATCACCAAGCAAGACCGAACTTGCTCACCAATATCTATGGCGTTTCTGGAACAGGCTGCCCAAAGACGGGCATATTGCGATTTTTGACCGGACATGGTATGGGCGTGTCATGGTAGAACGGCTGGAAGGATTTTGTTCTACTGCGGCATGGCAGAGGGCATACCGGGAGATCAATGAATTTGAACGGGAATTGTATGATTGGGGAGCTGTCATTCTCAAATTCTGGCTCCACATTGACCAGGACGAACAGCTCAAGAGGTTTACGGACCGTCAAAACACGCCGGAGAAGCAATGGAAGATCACGGAGGAAGATTGGCGGAACCGTGAAAAATGGCCGCAATACGAGCAAGCGGTAAACGATATGCTGAAATACACTTCGACAGACTTTGCACCATGGCATATTATTGAATCTCAGGACAAAAAGTATGGAAGGATTCAGGCATTGAAGCTGATTATTCACGCGATCGAAGAAAGGCTGGATGAGAACTGACCGCCCGCGGGGAGGCGGACCCCAAAAGCGCGCCGCGCTTTCCCGCGGACGGGCAAGCCCGTCCGCGGCAGCCGGACCTTTGGTCCGGCGATGGGTCCGCCTCCCCGCGGTTTCGCTCTACACAACTTTCCTGCTGAAAACTGTGGGCCAGCGGATACCCGCTGGCCCACAGTTTTCTTTATGACTGCACATCAACAAGCCGCCAGACTTGCCACCTCTTACCGGAAAACGACAATCATTTTCTGAACCTGCGGTCGGCAAATCGCGCATGCGTCGTACCTCCGCCCGGCGATCAGCAAAAAATCATCTTAGTTCCCGTGCTTTTCCCTGACGGGAGTGGGTTAAGACTATCGGGCGACGGCAAAGTAATTTTCTCCACAATATTCTGCGCCCGGCCTACCCTCCGCAGGCGCGGAAATCTTTGATTTCCGCTTAGGCCGTGAGGTTATTATTCCATAATATCCACATTTTCCCCACGCAGGATCTTATTCATGTTACGCACCGCACACATTTTCCCGCACATCGTGCAGGTATCCTCATGTTCCGGCTTGGATTCCGCACGGTACCGCCGCGCCTTTTCCGGATCAATTGCCAGCTTGAACTGTGTTTCCCAGTCGAGCTCCCGCCGTGCTTCGCTCATCTGATAGTCCCAGTCGGCCGCTCCCGGCAGTCCTTTCGCAATATCTGCCGCATGCGCTGCAATCTTTGACGCAACAATTCCTTCCTTAACGTCTTCTACCGTCGGCAGCCGCAAATGTTCCGCGGGCGTTACATAACACAGGAACGACGCCCCATAAGTTGCCGCGATGGCACCGCCGATTGCCGCCGTGATATGATCGTATCCCGGCGCCACGTCTGTGACCAGAGGCCCCAACACATAAAACGGCGCGCCTTTGCATACCGTCTGCTCGATCTCCATGTTGGCCCGAATCTGGTTCAGCGGCATGTGTCCCGGCCCTTCAATCATCACCTGTACGTCTTTATCCCAGGCACGCTGCGTCAATTCCCCTAATGTCACTAGCTCCTCGATCTGGGAAATATCCCCCGCATCTGCAAGCGATCCCGGTCGGCAAGCGCACCCTAAACTCATTGTCACATCATCTTCCCGGCAAATGTCCAGGATCTCGTCAAACCTCTCGTAAAACGGGTTTTCCTGTCCTGTCAGCATCATCCATGCAAAAATGATCGAGCCGCCACGGGAAACAATATTGGTATGACGCTTACAAGCCTTAAATCTTCCCGCAGTATTATTGTTGATTCCGCAATGGATCGTCATAAAATCTACGCCGTCCTGGGCATGCATCCGCACGATATCAATCCACTCGTCCGATGTGATTTTTTTCAATGCCTTGTGATAATAGACGACCGCGTCGTAAATCGGAACTGTCCCAATCACCGCCGGACATTCTGCTGTAAGCTTCCGACGAAACACTTTGGTATCTCCGAAGGAACTGAGGTCCATAATGGCCTCTGCGCCCATATTGACAGCACTCATCACTTTCTGCATTTCTACATCCATATCCATGCAGTCGCGGGATGTTCCCAAATTGACGTTGATCTTTGTCTTGAGCGCACGTCCAATCCCGCAGGCTTTCAGGCATTTATGATTTTTATTGGCAGGAATACATACCTGACCCTTCGCTACCAGTTCCCGCAGCTGTTCCGGGTCCATTTTCTCCTGTGCAGCAACTTCCGTCAATTCTTTCGTGATGATCCCCTGCCGGGCAGCATCCATCTGTGTCGTGTACCCCATGATGAAATTCCTCCTTTGAAGATTGCCGGAGAATCCCCGGATCAGGACTGAAAACGAAAAAGCCACACCGGGAACCAATCCCGGTGTGGCAAATTTTCCAACACATCACAGGGGATAAAATGATCCCCATCCTATGGCTATCTCCCTACGCCGGCATTATCCGTACAGGTTCCTCGGGTTTAGAATGCGGTGCACTCAATCTCAGCAAATAACGCTCCCCGGTTCTTATATTGATTTGTTTGTCTTATTATGGCACATTCTGTACAGGTTGTCAAATATTTTGGAAGTTTCCTGAATTTCGAAGCCAAGAAATCCGCAGGTGACAAACTGATAAAAAAATGATACAATATCCACAGGTCTTGTGGAAAATCACAACGAAAAAGAGCCTCCCCTTTTGGTTACTAATTTTCCAGCCACCCAGGGGTGGTTTTCTGTTTATTGGCTTCCGCAAACCTCTGCGGACCTTTTCCGCTAAAAAAGATTGAGGACAGGGAACATATGAAATTCACACAATTGGAATTGATGCCCGAAATTACCCGTGCACTGGAAGAAGAAGGCTATGCGGAACCTTCCCCCATCCAGGAAAGATCCATCCCTCCAGCATTGGAAGGCCGTGACGTGTTGGGCTGTGCTCAGACCGGGACCGGAAAGACTGCTGCATTTGCGGTCCCTATTTTACAGAGGCTTGTATCTTCTGGCCATAACCACGCAATCCGTGCGTTGGTTCTGACCCCAACAAGGGAACTTGCCCTTCAGATCGGAGAAAGTTTCCAGACATACGGAAAATTTCTCTCTCTCAGCAGTACCGTTATTTTTGGCGGGGTATCTCCCGCATCACAGGCAGAACAACTCCGGAAAAATCCTTCGATTCTGATTGCTACTCCCGGACGGTTAAATGATTTCTTAGGTCAGGGACTGCTCTCACTCAAAGATATTGAGATTTTTGTGCTGGATGAAGCTGACAGGATGCTCGATATGGGATTCTGGCCCGATGTAAAAAAGGTCATCGGACAACTTCCTCAGAAAAAACAGACGCTTTTTTTCTCGGCTACTATGCCTCCGGAAATTTTGGATTTTGCCAACTCGTTGTTGGTATCTCCTGTCCGCGTATCCGTAGCACCTCAGGCTACTCCCGTTGAAGCCATCGCACAATCGGTTTATTTTGTTGATAAGCCGCGGAAAAGCAAATTGTTGATTCATCTGCTTCAGGACCCGACTATTACTTCCGCTCTGGTATTCACCCGGACCAAGCACGGGGCCGACCGCGTTGTACGAGATCTTACCAGAGCAGGGATCCGCACGCAGGCAATCCATGGAAATAAATCGCAAACGGCACGTCAGCAGGCATTAGGCCGCTTTAAATCCGGCGAACTTCGTGTGCTTGTAGCTACCGACATTGCCGCACGAGGAATCGACATCGAAGAACTTTCCCATGTCATCAACTACGATCTTCCAAACATCCCGGAAACTTATGTGCATCGAATCGGGCGCACTGGGCGCGCCGGTGCCAGTGGTACCGCAATCTCATTTTGCTGTATTGATGAAAAGCCCTATCTGGTGGATATCGAAAAGCTGACAAGACAAAAAATCCCGGAAGTAAAGGAACATCCGTTTCCGATGGAGATTTTGGAACCTCACCCACCTCAGGAAAAACAAAAAGGCCGTGGTAATCCCGGAACTTCTGAACAACGGAAAGACGAGAAAAAAGGAAAAAATCCCCCTGCAAAACACGAAGGTTCCCACGCTGACCAGCAAAAATCTTCCCAAAAGCGTCATAAGCGCGGGGCAAAACCGGCAGAGAAAGAGCCTTGTTCCCAAGAGACTCAACAGGCGCCGTCACAACCCTTGGCAGAGGCACCTGCCAGAAAACCTGTCGGGAAAGGAACTCGCTCACACAAGGAGAAGCCCCATAAGGATAAGGACAAGGGCAGCGAAGCTGACTTACTGATCAAAAAAGAGACAGATCGTCTGCCCAAACCAGAACCACAGAAGTATTCCTCTTCTTTTGAGCCCCGGCCCCATACTCCGGAACCGCGTCACGTGGACTTCCTGACAGAGAAACCTTTACCGCGCACTTTAGGTGTTCCACAAAAATTTGTGCCCTCGCAAGGTGCCGTGAAACGACCATGCGATCAGCCATTATCCAACCGTCATTTAGACCCTATTATCAAGCGGAAAGGTTAACGATAAACATACTCGTTCCGGAAAATATCAGATTTCTTTCCAGACAGACAAATTTTTTCTATTATCCAACACTCCCGTGAGTATCAACGTACTTCTTACGGAAGTTTTGTTGCGATTGTCAGGGCAGCGGTTCTATATTTCGGAGACAGTTTTGCCGCCCAGCCTATTCCCCACAGATGCGTCTCTTTGCTTCACCGATTCTTTATTTAATTATCACGGAGGAAAACCATGGTTAAAACCATTCATCTGGTAAAACGCTTTGTCCCCTATTTCAAAAAATATATTGGGATTTTGGCGTTAGATTTGTTTTGTGCATCACTTACTACCTTATGCGAAATCTATCTGCCGCTGATTGTACGGTATTTAACGGATATCGGGGTCAGCGATCCTGCTGCACTCACTGTGCAGGTCATTCTCCAGTTAGGCGGATTTTACTTGTTCCTACGGGTAATCGATACCGCTGCCAATTATTTTATGCAGTCGATTGGCCATGTTATGGGCGCTCGTATTGAAACGGATATGCGTCGGGATTTGTTTGACCATTTACAGGAACTGTCTTACTCCTATTTTGACAACACGAAAATTGGACAAATCATGGCCCGAATCACCAGCGACTTGTTTGATGTCACCGAATTTGCTCACCACTGCCCGGAAGAGTATTTTATCGCAACAATCAAAATCGTCACGGCTTTTTGCATCCTTGCCAGCATGAATATCTGGCTGACGCTAATTATCTTCGCCATTCTTCCGTTCATGCTGATCTGCACGTCCTATTTCAAAAAGAAGATGCGCCGTTCTTTTAAAGAATCACGGGTACAGATCGGTGAACTGAACGCCCAGACCGAAGACAGTCTTTTAGGAGTACGCGTTGTCAAATCATTTGCAAACGAAGATATTGAACGGCAGAAGTTCCATGCCGGAAACACGAAATTCCTCGATATTAAAAAAGTCATGTACCACTATATGGCAGGATTTAACAGTACGACACGCATTTTTGACGGTATTATGTATGTTGTGGTAATCGTCGCCGGCGGTCTGTTTATGCTTTACGGGCAGATTACTGTGGCAGATTTCACGGCATATCTGTTGTATGTGTCCACTCTTTTGACCTCTATCCGCCGTATCGTGGAATTTGCAGAGCAGTTCCAGCGAGGAATGACCGGTATTGAACGCTTTGTTGAGATCATGGATGCTCCAGTAGAAATCCACGATAACCCTGGCGCAAAGCCATTATCCCATGTAAAAGGGGATATCGTATTTGACCACGTCAGCTTCAAATATTCGGACAATCACAAGGATGTTCTGTCCAACATCACACTGCACGTCAAACCCGGCGACAATATCGCATTGGTTGGACCATCTGGTGGCGGAAAAACCACCCTGTGCAGTCTGATTCCACGGTTTTATGATGTCACCTCAGGGCGTATTCTGATCGACGGCCAGGATATCCGCAGCTTAACGCTGAAATCACTGCGTTCCCAGATCGGTGTGGTCCAGCAGGAAGTCTATTTATTCTCCGGTACCATTTTTGAAAACATCGAATACGGCAAACCTGGTGCATCACGGGATGAAGTGATGCAGGCGGCAAAGCTTGCGGGCGCCCATGAATTTATCCTCCAGCTTGAAAACGGGTACGATACATATGTTGGGGAACGTGGCTTGAAACTCTCCGGTGGCCAAAAGCAGCGGATCAGTATTGCCCGAGTATTCCTGAAAAACCCGCCGATTCTGATTTTGGACGAAGCGACTTCCGCTCTGGACAATGAAAGTGAACGTTTGGTGCAGCAATCGCTGGAAGTGCTGGCAAAGGGCCGCACAACGTTTACGATTGCACACCGTCTCACAACCATTCGCAATGCCGCAACAATTTTGGTGCTGACCGAAAACGGAATCGAAGAACAAGGCTCTCACGCGGAATTGATTGAAAAGCATGGGATCTATTATGGGCTGTATAAGCTGTACAGCGAGATGAATGAGCCGGTATGAGGAGGGCTATCCATCTCAGTGATGACCTGATAATCTATTCAACATAAATTGCTATCGATACACATAATCTTATTGCGCAAAGAAGGCACTTTCCCAAACAGATTCTGCTTGGAAAAGTGCCTTCTTTGCATGACTTAATATAAACGAGATTTCCTCTCTCATAATCGTACCACACTGCAATTAATCACACTGAAATTTTTGCGGTATTTTGCAGGGGATTGTCCCATATATTTGCGAAATACTTTACAAAAATAATTCCCGTTGGAAAAACCGCACCGCTGTGCAATTTCCGCAATACTTAAAGCAGTATCCGGAAACAGGGACACCGCTTGCTTTAACCGGTATTTGACTAAATATTCCACCACTGTTTCCCCTGTTTCCTCATGAAAGGTTCTGGATAAATGGCTAGCCGAAACACCTAGTTTTCTTGCTGTCTCGTCTACTCCCTCGAGAGTATCATACTCCTCTTCCATCAGGCGTACTGCCGCCCGCGTGAGCCTGGAATAGCCAGTTGTGTTTTCCAGTAAATCAATACATAACTCGTTTAAAAAGTGGAATGCCAGTGCCGATGCGGTATATGGCGTCGTGATGGTCCCTTTTGCGGCATTTTGATAGATCCTCTGCAGTTCCTTGATGGAGTTTGTCGACTTTTCCAACGATAAAATATTCCCTTTGTTTTCCACAATTCTTTGATAATATAAGTCTGCCGCCGTCCCTTTCAACAGGAGAAACAAAAAGGTCCATTCTTTGTTTTCGCCTTCCTGAAAATAGTACTTTTCTTTGCCTGGAAATTTTATAAAAAATGCTTCGCCTTCCCCTATGGTATGCCGTTCCCCATCGCTTTCCAGGCTACCGCTTCCTGAAAGCGTATATTGAAACAGGTATCCCTGTTCCCGATTACGGTTATCCCAATAATATTCCCGGCTGTTCCTGGTCTCCATACCGACCCCCTGAATCTGAATAATAGGTTCCCGGAAATCGTCCAGAAAGCTGAATCCAAAATTCTTTGTTTGTTCCATCAAATAATTACCCTTTTCCGCAAATTATTACGATTGATTTTTCCCTTGATGTCCTTTATTATGAAATCAAGCTTCTGATAGCTTCTGATGATAGTATACAAAAATCAAGTACCTTTGTAAACATCAAAAAAATACAGAAAGAAGGACATTTATGAGCTTTAAGATCGCATTTATCGGTGCCGGAAGTATTGGCTTTACCCGCAGGCTCCTCTCAGATCTCCTGACCGTTCCGGAATTTCACGATCTCGAGATTGCTTTTACCGACATCAATCCCGATAATCTTCGCATGGTCACGCAGCTTTGCCAGCGCGATATCGATGAAAACGGCCTCAACATTAAAATCTTTTCCACGCTGGATCGCCGGGAAGCATTCCGCAACGCAAAATATGTGATCAACTGTGTGCGTATCGGCATGCTCGAAGCTTTTGAAACCGATGTAGAAATCCCGTTAAAATACGGCGTGGATCAGTGTGTTGGTGATACCCTGTGTATCGGCGGGATTATGTATGGACAGCGCGGTGTCAATGCAATTTTGGAGTTCTGTAAGGATATCCGTGAAGTGGCTGCTCCAGGCTGCATCATGCTCAATTACTCGAACCCGAACGCCATGCTGACTTGGGCTGCCAACAAATACGGTCATGTGGAAACCTATGGATTATGCCATGGCGTACAGCACGGTCACGAACAAATCGCCCAAGCACTCGGCAAAAAGCGCGAGGACGTTGATATCATCTGCGCTGGCTTGAACCATCAGACATGGTACATCAGCGTCAAGACGGACGGCAAAGATGTGACCGATCAGCTTTATCCGTTGATGTGTCAGGCGGAATTCGCAAAGGATGAAAATATCCGTCTGGATGTCATGAAAAATTTCGGATATTATTCCACAGAGTCCAACGGTCATCTTTCGGAATATTTGATGTGGTACCGCAAACGTCCCGAAGATATGGAAAAATGGATCAATTACAGCAGCTGGATTCAGGGAGAAACCTCTGGATATCTGCGTGTTTGCCGGGAGTCGCGCAACTGGTTTGAAACAGACTTCCCGAACTGGCTCAAAGAACCGGCAGAACAATTTATTCCGGAGAAACGGTCCACGGAGCATGGTTCTTACATTATTGAAAGTCTGGAAACCGGACGTATTTACCGTGGGCACTTCAACGTAATGAACAACGGGACAATTTCCAACCTTCCGGACGAATGTGTGGTAGAAGTCCCCTGTTATGCTGACGCTAACGGAATCTCCGTCCCGAAAGTAGGCGATCTTCCGTTAGGCTGCGCAGCAATTTGTTCGCAAAGTGTCTGGGTGCAACGTTTAGCAGTAGAAGCTGCTGTCCATGCGGATATCAATTTGCTGTATCAGGCTGCGCTCATGGACCCGCTGACTGGCGCGGTCTGCACACCGGATGAAATCAAGCAGATGGTGGACGAAATGCTGATTGCAGGAGAAAAATGGCTGCCGCAGTATCACGATGAGATCCAGAAAGCAAAGATCCGTATGGAACATCCGGCTGTCCCGTATCGTCCTGTCAAAGGTTTCCACGATCATGAAAAAACAGTGGAAGAAATGGCCGCTGAAAAATCAAAATACCGTGCAATCGCTAATACTGCCGCAAAAGAAAATGTAAAATAAGCATGTTAAAAATCAAGGCAGCCTCTCTTCTTTCATTCTAACTTAAGAAAGAGCAGGCTCCATTGTTCGGCAAACCATAGATATAATTTTGCATACCAATGCAAAAAGTAGCAGGGTCCGACAGCTTTGTCAACGATAAAATGAACGGCTTCGCCGTCGTTGACAATCCTGCCGGGCCCTGCTGAATACGCAAACAGGAGGGCAAAAGCAAACCATGCTTTTGCCCTCCATAAATTATGGGACAAGATGAAAAGAGCATGTAGCCATTCCTAGCTCAGGCCCGTGCCAATCAGCACTGCTTTGTTATGAGTTTTGCCAATCAGCCGGATATGTGAAATAAGCATACCGTGCAAATTTCGGCGTCTGAAAACGGATACTGCTCCCTTTTGGAATATATAGGATATCCCCCGGTCCGCCTTTTATTACCCGGCCGTCAATTTCGATCTCCAATTCTCCCTCAATCACCAGATCGTATTCATCATATTCTAAGGTCCACGGAAAACTTGTATGGTCCAGTTCCATAATCCCGGCGCCCATACGCGGCGCTTCTTCCAGTGTCAGGATATCCCGAAGCTTGACGCCCTCCTGTTGAAACGGTTCGCATTTGACTGTTGATGTCTTTACTGCGATAACCCCGCTTTGATCCTTTACCTTTTCAAAGGGCACTTCCGGCTGTTTCCATTGTTCGCACAGGACCTTTTTTACAATTTCTTTTAACAGTTCTTCACTGACGTTCATGGAAATCTCCTCCCTGTTTCCAGAATTCTCCTTCTTAAAGCAGTGTCTGGAACAGTTCCTTATCCGGACGCGGGATGATGACGCTCTCTACCAGAAGTTCTGTTTCCTTTACCGCCGCCTTTACTGCTTCGCGTACTGCGCCCACATCTCCGGTCAGCGTCACAAACCCTTTTCCTCCGATAGCATATCCTGTCCGGATCTCGATCAGCGTGACGTTGGCTGCTTTCACCGCCACATCCGCTGCGGTAATTGCCGACGCGATCGAATAAAATTCTATCACGCCGACCGCGCCCGGATTCTCGATCTGGTTCGTCATGCTGATCGCCGGAAAAAGTTGTTCATGGGCATTCGGAAGCAGCAGGGTATCCACGATCAGTTCCCCGCCGCGCTCCTTTCCTGCTGCCATAGAGGCTTTGACGTCCCCGGTTTCTCCGCCGACAATAATCATGTATTTGCCTGGGCAAACCGTAGAAGCACGCAGCAGCTGCACCTGTGCAGCCTTTACCATTGTATCGCAGGTATCGATCCCGCGCGCAATACTCGTCAATTCAATCATTCCAATCGCTTTCGCCACCGGTTACCCCTCCTTTCGTCCGGAGATCCTGGCCCCGGATGCTGTGATTTCTGTAATCGTACCGGAAATCCCGGCATGGATATTCGCGGACAACGCACCGTCTGCCGCCGCGGCAAGAAGTTCTCCTTGCTCTACCCGATCTCCTGCCTTTTTGACCGGTACAGCCGGCTTTCCAATATGTTGGGAAAACGGCACAAAAATCTCCTCCGGCATAAGGTCTTTACATTCGTGCGCATGTAATCCATAATAGCTGCTCAATCCCAGACGCGCGACTAATCTTTCCGTCGGTGTTCTTCTCAGATTGAGCATGCTCATAGCTTGCGGTTCCGGATTCTTTGGTACTTGGATTCCTTTTTCCCGCAGGACGCCCTTCATGTACTCATTGACTCTGCGCGGGGATAGCCCCATCGGACATGCAAACATCTCGCACACGCCGCAGCTACAGCAGTTTACCGCATCACCAAAGGCTTTTAAGAATTCACCATTGTCTGTGATAGAGTTTTCCCGATACAGGTTCCGCATCACCAGATGCGGCCTGATTTGATGTCCGATCAGATAACGCGGGCATAGATCGGTACACATACGGCACTGGATACATGCTGAGCGTGCTCGATGCCGGATACTTTCCATTGTCTGGCTGGCACGTTTTATTAGGTAATGACCCGGCGGCAGGACAATCAGGTTCCCCGTTGTTTTCGTCACGACGCCATCACAGATTTGTTCCGGTTTTGCCAAAACCTTTCCCATCATCGGGCCGCCAACGATCAAGGCATATTCTTGCAGCTTGGGGGAAGCTGCCGCAACGCATACTTCCAATGGAGTCCCAACCGGTACATGCAGCATGATCGGCTTTTCCACTTCGCCCACCACAGATAGATATTTTGTGCTCACAGTTTTCCCTTCTGTGAGCGCGTCATAAATATTCATCAGCGTGCCTACATTTTCCACAACTGCCCCCACGTCCAAAGGCAATCCACGTTCCGGCACACTCCGGCCTGTGACAAACTGCACCATAGTCTGTTCGTCTCCTGCCGGATAAAAAACGCCCATCCGGCAGATTTCTACCGGTGCTCCCAATTTCTCGATCGCCTTTTCCAACGCAGCGATCTCTTCCAGATATTTTTCCTTGAGTGCGATCACGATGTGCTTTGCACCAAGATGCTCCGCCACCGCTACCGCAGCCCCCACAATTTTTTCAGCGTAGGTTCTGCATAAGTATTTATCTGTTTCGATCAGCGGTTCACATTCCGCCGCGTTCACGATCAGCCATTCTGCCGAAGCATTCAGCTTCACATGTGTTGGGAATCCCGCGCCGCCCGCGCCGACAATCCCTGCCGCTTTCACCGCCTCCACCAGATTCATTCTTCTTCACCACCCTTTTGCAGCACTTCCGGATGCAGTTCCTGGTCGTCCACGATTCCCACAACGGTGGCATCTACGGGAACTTTGGTGTCCCCTGCTGCACTTCGCGCTGAGCTTCCTCCAACGATCAGGACTGTTTCGCCGACCCCTGCACCGATGATGTCTGCCGCGACGATCGGTGCATGATCCGGCAGCCCTGTCAATACGTTCATCGGCTGGACGATCAACAATTTATAGCTTCTGAGCTTTTCTTCCTTTCGCGTTGACCAGATGTTCCCGATCACCTTCGCTATCTTCATCATCATTCCACCTATCTTTAACCGTCAGAGGTTATCCTATTCCAAGTTGTGAGCCGCTAACATTTTTCATCCGGACTTTTCTACTCTCTTTGAGCATGCTCAAAGAG
>CALWKP010000031.1 GCA_944381295.1 uncultured Clostridia bacterium
GATACTCAAACTGGAAATACTACTGGAAATTCCTAGTTGGATTTGCGAAACTGCTTGAGAAACAGAGGACAATCCGTCCAACAGCGAGGAGACAGCGGATAGGATTTTTTGAATATCGCCGCTTCCAAGATCCCCTTCTGATAGGATTGATTCTATTTTTTTCAATGCAGTTTGAGTTTCCTGTAATGAGGAGGACAATTGTTGTACCCCCGTAGACAATAGAGTTAATGCCTGTTGGAGAGCTTGCGGATCATTTGCTGCCAGTGCGCTTGATAGTGCATCCAGCGCTTGACGAATCATCGTGACGGCGTCCTTTGCCTGGCTGGTAGATTTTTTTAGAAGGCTGACCATATCCGAGAGATCCTTCATCCCTCGCTCTCCAATTGCCATAGAGGCACTGATATCGTCCATTCCGTGTTCCAAATAGTCGAGACCTTCTGCAATTTCCTGTAAAATTGTATCTGTATTGGCAGTAGCGTCGCTTAGTCCATCCATAGCTTCTGCAAGAATTTCAGAGAGATTGTTCAATTCCTCTAAATTGTTGTCTGCCCAGTCGATGGTCATATCAGCCAGTTGTGAGGTACTATCAGAGGCGTTTTCAGCGTAGGAAGAAAGGGAGTCTAATCGGCTGGAAAGGGTATCGCTTGTTTTTTCTGCATGGTCAATGGATGTTCCGATCATGTCTTGCAGCCGATCGAGCTCACTTTCCAGTTGGCTAATATTATCCTCAGAAAAAACAAGCTGAATATTCGGGACCATTTGTCCGGCAATCCCGCCAATATCTTTACGCCCAAGAACGGCGCCAGTGTTGACACACCCATCCAGATATCCGGAAGAACGGCCTACGATTCCGCCTGCATTATATCCCATATAGGGATAACCGACTGCACCTTCATTGCGACAATTTTGGATGATCCCTGTGGAATAACCACAGATTCCCCCGGTATCTGTGGTGGTATTTAAGAGTTCTGCAGCCCCGCCAATTAAGTTGGAAACATCTAATAGAGAGAGACTTTCTTCTAAACTGATGTTGGATTCATAAACAGCAGTATTGACAGAACCTGAATTAACACATCCAGTAATGATACCAAGATTTTGCCCGGCAATCCCACCAGTGTACTGCCCTCCAGAAATGTTCCCATCAGAGGAACAATGATAAATCGAACCGGATGCCTCATTAATGCCGGCAATCCCACCGGTACTGAGGTTACCGTTTATATAGCCGTGGAAACTGCAATCCATAATGACTCCCGAATTGCTCCCGGCAATTCCACCAAGATACGATTGATTGGTGGTAGCGGAGATTTCACCCGATACCTGAAGATCTTTGACGACCGCCCCCTCCTGTATATAGCGGAAAAGCCCTTGGTAAGAAATGTTTTCCGGTAAGGATAGACCGGAAATTTTATGACCGTTCCCTTCAAAGACACCACCAAAGGTAGGAATGGGGGAAAAATCAGATTCTTCGAGGTCAATATCGGTTAAAAGTGAAATTGTTTTTCCTTGGGACCAGGTGTCGAGGGAACAATTTTCAGAAAACTTCTCGAAATCAGAAAGACTTCTAATAAAAATGGTATCATCAGAACTTGCTGAGACAGGCGGGTAGGTCAGAGAACAAAAAAGAGAACAGATCAACAGAAACGAAAAGGCACGTTTCAGGAAAGATTTAATTTTTCTCATGTTTTTCGTCCTCCGTTCTTTCAGTTTGGTCTGTTGTTTCCTGTCGGAGAGGTGTTTTTTGATGAATTGATACAACAGCGTCCACATCTCCTTCCAGAACGCCATGTACTTCCGCATCAATTTTTCCGGAAATAGTTCCACGGACTTTACCGTCCAAATATACTTTTCCGCTGGCACTGGTTGTTTGTACCAGAGCGGGATATTTGATATTAAATGCAGTCCTTTCAATAATAAAATCTCCAAAGAGAAGAATTCCTGGAAGGACTCCCATAACCAAAATAATAGAAATAATGGTGCCACGACCAATACACAGACCTACACCGTAAATCGTAGGCTCCGAAGTCAGTTTGCTGATGATAATACCGGCAGAAGCAAGAATGGAACCGGAAGTAAATACCGTAGGAAAAGCAAGATTTAGCGTTTCGATCATAGCATCACGACAGGGCATTACTCGTTTTAGTTCCTGATATCTGGAGGAGATCACGATTGCATAATCGATATTAGCCCCCATTTGAATGGAACTGACAATAAGATAACTCATAAAGAAAAGAGGGGAATCCTGCAAGGTAGGAATAGAGAAATTGATCCAAATACTTCCCTGGATCACAAGGATTAACAGGATGGGCAATCCCACCGACTGGAAAGTAAACAAAAGGACGACTACTACAAACAAAGCGGATAAAACGCTGATGATGATATTGTCATTCTGAAAAGAGGAAGCAAGGTCATAATCGCTGGTGGATTCTCCAACAAAATAGTAGCTTCCATGCGGATAATACAGGTCTGCCAAATCACGAAGACGATCCAGAAATGCAAAAGTCTCCTGGCCTTCTTCGGGAATTGTCAGATTGACTAATAGCCTGGAATAATTGGTTCCCTGAAGCTGCTGGAGGGCATCGGTAATTTGACTGTGCATGTCTTCTAAATCGGATTCCAAAGAAGGTTCCAAAGAGACATAGCCTTCCTGAACTCGGTCATACAGGAATAAAAACATATCGATAAGCGGAACATCATAGTGGTCAATGCCATTAACCACCCGGCCATAGTCTTTCTGGTCTGCGGCATAAGCGGTATAGAGAAGGCGGCCCGTTTCAATATCCAGATCAGTGAGCTTCGAAAATTGACGGGGACTCAACTTATCCGTTAACATATAGCCATCTTTTGCTTCTACATTGGCTAGACCTAACGCATAATCCACCTCATCCAGTTCTGAAAGAGCAGTAAGAAGTTTTCCTTCGGTTTCGTAGTCGCCGGATGGAACTACGATTGCTAAAAGATTGTCTCGTCCAAATGTTTGGTTGATTTTTTGATCGGCAATTGAGGATTGGCTCTGATTTTCGGTAGTTAAAAGCGTATATCCATAGGTATAGGGACATTGATTTGAGAGATAGAAAGCTCCCACTAATACGACCACAAAAATGGGTGGGACCACATATTTCAGCTTTGTGACAAATTTGCCAAGCAAAGTAATTTTGGGAATAAAGCTGTGGTGGTGAGTTTTGTCGATTAAGCGTCTAAAGACCATTAAGAGCCCCGGCATAAGGGTAAAAACGGACAGGATACTGAAACAAATTGCTTTCACAAGAACAAGTCCAAGATCCATCCCAATTCGGAACTGCATAAACATCATAGAAATCAGTCCAGCCAGAGTAGTCAAACAGCTGGAAGAGATTGCGGGGATCGATTTGCTTAAAGCGATAATACAAGCCTCACGTGCAGGGGAATGTTCCCGTTCCTCGCTGAAGCGGTGGCAAAAAATAATCGCGTAGTCGATAGCAAGCGCTAACTGCAAAACGACCGCAATGGAATTGGATACAAAAGAAATTTCTCCTAAAAGGAAATTGGTGCCCATATTCAAAATGGCGGCGGCAATAAAAGTAAGCAACAATACAGGGACTTCCCCATAGGTGCGGGAAGTAAGCAGGAGTACACCCACAATAATGACAGCAGCAATAATGAGGATAATTTTCATTTCATCGGCCAGTGTAACGGAAATATCTTCACCGACCTCACTGGAAATATAAGAATCATATCCCGATAAGACAGATTTCAATTGAGCCATGGCATCTAAGCTGATCTGATCGGATACTTCTCCATCAAATGTAACGCTGAATAAGGCAGAAGAATTTTTAAAATGTTCGGCACGATCTTCCGCATTGTTTTCATCGCCGAAGTCGACACTGGAAATTCCATCAATTAGACGAAGTTGACTGGCGATCTGTTGAGCCTGTTCATAGGTAACATTAGAAACCATAACACGCGCAGTTGCAAAGGTTGTAAATTCCTTTTCCATGACGCTGAGCCCTTGACGGGTCTCTGTGTTCTCCGGAAGATAGTCTGTGAGGTCGTTATTCACAGAGACCCAATTTCTGGAGAATAGACAAAATATGATGCCAATCGCATAAATAAGAAAGAAAAGGTTACGTTTATCAACGATAAGCGTCGATACTCTAACAAGGAAACTTGGTTTAGCACGATCCATATGTAAGCACTTCCTATGATGATTATAAACAAAAATCCAAAAGGACATTTTTGAAAATATAAAACAAAAAAACGTGTGAATAATTCAACTATACCTCAAAAAATTGCGGATTCCAATAGACAAAAAGGAGGTTTTGTGAAACAATAGGAAGCATATTTCAGAAATATAATTCTTTCAGGAGAGAGGAGAATAAAACGAGAAAATAATCTGCTATAATTAAATAAGAAAGTACATGAAATAGAAGGAAAAAATGATGAAAATTCTAATTGATGCAGATGGGTGTCCAGTAGTGGATTTAGCATTAAAAGCAGCCAAAGAAAAAGGCGTAGAATGCCTGATTCTTTGTGATACTTCTCATGTTTTTGAAAGGGAAGGAGCGAAGACACTGACTTTTTCAAAAGGTAAAGATAGTGTTGATTTTGCGTTAGTAAATCGACTGGATGCAGGAGATATCGTGATTACACAAGATTATGGTTTAGCGGCGATGTGTTTGGCGAAGCAAGCAAGTGTACTCAATCAGGATGGGATGGAATACTGCGATACGAATATGGACGGTTTGCTGTTTGCAAGGTATGTGTCTCAAAAGGTACGGAACTCTGGATGAAGGGTAAAAGGGACGCACAAGCGTCAAAAGGAACAGGATGCGGCATTTCTTTACGCATTGCGAGAGTTACTTGGTAAAAATGAAATTAAGTAGTGGGTAAAAATAAAAAAAGAAAAGGACTTGAAATACATCAAGTCCTTTTAAGATTGGAGCGGACGACGAGGCTCGAACTCGCTACCTCCACCTTGGCAAGGTGGCGCTCTACCAGATGAGCTACGTCCGCGTTTTTCAGGAACGGGTCTTATTATATCGAAAAGAGGAAGGTTTGTCAAGAGGAAATTTAGAAAAAATAGAAATTCTATTTTTTGTGGGTAGAATTCAATTTTGCTGCTATTGGATAATTGTGGTGGATATGGTATAATGTCCGCAGAAAGATACTAACGCGGGCATCTTGACCTAATGGCATCATTGAGCTGAGCGGAGGTACGACGCGTGCGCGGCTTGCTCACCGCAGGTGTGGTATAATAACCTCACGGCCTAAGCGGAAATCAAAGATTTCCGAGG
>CALWKP010000032.1 GCA_944381295.1 uncultured Clostridia bacterium
ATTGCAGATCACGGTGCTGCCTTTTGCACAGGACGCTGCAATCATCAGATTTTCGGTGGCGCCCACACTCGGGAACCGCAGCCGCAAAATTTCCCCATGCAATCGGCCGTCCACAGAACATTCCAAACTCCCATGATCTTCCTGGATGCGCAGCCCCATCTTTTGCAGGGCCTCCAGATGCATATCGATCGGTCTGGGCCCTAACTCGCAGCCGCCCGGAAAAGTCAAACGTGCTTTTCCTAGCTTGCTCACGATCGCTCCCAAGAGGACGATCGAAGAACGCATTTTTCTCATCAGACAATCCGGAACATCCCCGGTACTCACTCCCGAAGGATCTACCGCCAGAACTGTGCCTTCCCGCTGCACCTTACACCCTAACGTGCGTAGGATATCTACGGAAGTATCCACGTCCGACAGGGCAGGGCAGTTATGTAGCACACATTCCGACGGGCACAAGATAGACGCTGCCAAGATCGGAAGCGCGCTGTTTTTGGCTCCGTGAACAAACACTTCCCCCTGTAACCTGCTCGGCCCTTCGATCAAAAACTCTGCCACTTCCAACACCCTTTCCCTGCTATTCATGCGCTTCACTTTTCCATATTATGCAGGGACGTGTTCTGAGTGTGCTAAGAAAGAATTTCCCGGATGATCTTATAAATCCGTTCGTTTGCGTCGAGAATCGCCATTCCCTTCGCATTTTTCCCGAAAACTTCAGTGCCGCCGGGCTTGCGGAAAATTTCTTCCACCTTCTGGCACAGTGCCTCTCCTGTAAGATCTTTTTCTTCCAGGATTTCCGCCGCATTTCGGCGAACAAGGGCCATTGCATTATGATATTGGTGATTTTCCGCCACATTCGGCGAAGGAATCAGGATAGAAGCCTTTCCTTTCGCCTGGAGTTCGCTTAATGTGATAGCCCCGGCCCGGCAGATCACCAGATCTGCTGCCGCCAAACATTCCGGCATATTATCAATGTATTCTCTCAGGTGGATATTTGGTGCGTTGTCCAGATGAACACCTTTTTCTGCCAAAAGTTCCGGCATCCATTTTCCGTACTGGCCATATCCGTGTATGTGCTGATATTTTCCGCTTTTTGCGCTTTCCGCAAGCAGGTCTGCCACCGCTTCGTTGATCGTCCTGGCCCCCAGGCTCCCGCCAAACGACAGGATCAACGGCCGGCTGTCCAGCCCCAATGCCTGCCGGGAACGTTCCCGTTCCGCGCGGATGACTTCCTGCCGTACCGGATTCCCTGTGAGCACACACTTTTCCGGATGATGCAGATATTTTTGCGCATCAGCAACAGCCAGCATTACTTTATTCGCCTTTTTGGAAAGCATTTTTGTCGTAACTCCAGGAAATGCATTCTGTTCATGGATAATCGATGGGATCCCCATCCGGAGCGCTTCGCGGATCACCGGTCCGCTGACATATCCGCCTGTTCCCACGCAGATATCCGGTTGGAATTCTTTTAAAATCCGTTTGGCTTCGCCGGTCGAAGTAAATACACGGACAACAGTTTTTACATTCCTTTTTAAATTCGTCCAGCTTGGTTTCCGCTGGAATCCCGAGATCGTAATACTGCGGAAGTCAAATCCCGCAGCAGGGACTAGACGTTCTTCCACACCGCCCTTTGCCCCTACATACAGGATCGCGGCATCGGGTTCCTTCTCCCGGACATAGCCGGCGATTGCAAGGGCCGGATTAATATGGCCTGCTGTTCCGCCGCCCGCGAACAAGATCCTCAAAACTCATCACACCTTTATCTAAAAAATACAGTTCTCCGTTTTCTCAAGTTTTTTCAATGTTGGAAGTGCGGGAAATAGACAGGACGATGCCCATCTGCGCCAGAAGCATAATCAGCGACGTACCGCCCGAACTGAAAAATGGAAGGCTGATCCCGGTATTCGGCACCGTATTGGTTACCACCGCGATATTCAGCACGACCTGGATTCCCACTTGAAGTGTTAATCCCGCACCTAAAAGCATCCCAAATTTATCTTTCGCTTTCAGCGAAATCGTTACTCCACGCCACACCAGCAGTGCGAAGAGGATGATAATAATCAAAGCGCCAATAAAACCCAATTCCTCACAGACAATGGCAAAAATGAAGTCGTTTTGCGGTTCCGGAAGATACAGGTACTTTTGTCGGGACTGCCCTAATCCGAGCCCTAAAAGTCCACCGGAACCTATTGCCATCATGGACTGCCGCGTCTGCCAGGTAAGGTCTTTAATCTCCGCGTTAAACGGGTCCAGCCAGGCTTCCAGACGGTTATTGGCATAGGCGAACTCCTGGGTAAAGATGACCAGGTAAAGTACCGCTGCCACAGCCAACCCTGCCGCGGCACCAAACCACCGCAGTTTCACGCCGCCGATAAACAGCATCACACCGCCCAACATAATCACGATAACGGTTGCGGAAATATGCGGTTCCAACACCAACAGTGCACACGTTGCCCCCAAGATCAGCATATAGGGCAAGACGCCGTACCGGAAGGTATCCATCCGTTTGAAGTTGATGGAAATCAGATGAGCAAAACTGAGGATGATCGAAAATTTTGCAATTTCAGAAGGCTGAAAATTGACAAACCCAAAATCGATCCAACGGTGGACCTCGTTTCTTGCGGGCAAAGCCAAGACGACTGCCAACAATAAATAAGAAACCAACAATACCGGGATTGCAAACTTATGCAGGTGATGGTAATCAAAATAAGAGACCAACAGCATAATCACGACACCCGCAACAGCATACCCCGCCTGGCGTGTAATGAAGTAATAGCTATCCCCATAATAGTAGTACGCATAAGCATAGCTGGAAGAAAACAGCATGACCAATCCGATGACGATCAGGATCAGCAAAAGCATCAGGAATGGAATATCCAGACCCGAACGCACAGAGAAAACTCGGAATTTTTTCCGAATCCTTCTGGTAAAAGAAGGGGCAGCTTCTGTTTCCGGGTTTTCTGTTGTTCTGCCTTTGGGTTGCACCGGCTTTCTGGGCCGCGCGTTTCCCCTCCCGGCATCTAAAGAAGGATTTGCTTCATTCACCATTACTTGCCACCACCTTCCCATCCTGAAGTTGCAGGAGGAATTTTACAGACCTTTGATCACCGACAGAAAGGCCACTGCTCCTCCTAAGATTGTCACAAAACTGAATACCACGCATATTTTTACCTCGCTCCATCCGCACATTTCAAAATGGTGGTGGATCGGACTCATTTTAAAAAGACGTTTTCCATGAGTCGCTTTGAAATAAAGTACCTGAAGAACTACCGAGCCAATCTCGCAAAGATAGACGATCCCCATGGGCAGCAGCAATATCGGCATATCAATACCGAATGCCAGAGCACATACCATTCCGCCCAGGAACAGCGACCCGGTATCTCCCATAAATACTTTTGCCGGGTTAAAGTTCCAGATCAGGAATCCCATGCAGCCGCCCGCCAGGGCCGCCGAAAAGATTTCCAACCCTTTCATTCGCAGTACTCCGCACAATAGCATGCCGGTAATCGCGAAAAAGAATGTAACAGATGCGTTCAATCCGTCGATTCCATCGGTAAAATTGACAGCGTTTACCATTCCGACAATAACTAATGCCGCCAGAATCCAATAAACGATTCCCAAATCTATGGAGCCGACAAACGGAATGATGGTAACGGTATCATCTCCGGCCAAGAACAACGAAAACAGATACGCCGCCACCGCCAAAAACTGCAAGACAAGCTTCTGCGGAGCGGTCAGCCCGAGATTTCTTTTCTTGACGACTTTGATATAATCATCAAAAAAGCCGATTGCACCAAACGCAATTGCCATAACCATACCGCCGAAAACCTTGGTTTTCATCAACAGCGTTTCTCCGCCGAACAGTTCCCCGGAAGCCGACTCTGCATAACAGAGCGGCACACAGATTAGTATGGCAATAAAAATACCGATTATGAACATAATTCCGCCCATTATCGGGGTCCCTTGTTTTTTCTGATGCCATTTAGGACCTTCTTCACGGATTGTTTGCCCAAAATGTACCTTCCTCAAAAATGGAATCAGCCATTTTCCCAACAGCGCCGTGATTCCAAACGATAAAACCGCCGCCGCTAACGTCCAAAAAGCATTCATCTTCGTCCACCCTTTATTTTTTTATTCCAAAGCATTTCCTATGCCCACGCCCCGATTCAAGGCATCCAGGATTCCGGCAAAAGAAGCTCCACACGCCAACGCTCCGGCTGCCGACGCCAGGAGCGTTTTTACCGAAACCATCGGCTTACTGCATAATCTTACCCGGCCGATCACCCCTACTCCAACAATTTCAAATGTCAGGTTTCCTCCAGGGGTCTCCCTCAGCCCTCGGGCTGTAAGATCCGCAAAATCGCTTTCCATGGAATACGTGAGAAACCGCTCCGCCTCTACTTTTTCCCGTAAGGGCCATGCGTAATCCACCACACAGCAGGAAAACCGACCAGGCATTACGCTGGTATCTTCCCATCCCGGAAGATATACCCCGTTTTTGCTCTCCTCTTCTGTACAGCTCTCTTTCAGTTGAATTCCTGCCGGCGCCGTCCCTTCCAACGACGCCGGATATCCACATCCTTTTAATAATTCCGAAATGATGTTCCGGATCTCTTTCTTCTGCGAAACAACGATTTTTACTGGCAGTTCCGCTGTTCTACTGATTTCTTGCGCCATCTTCTCCCGCCTTCTCTTCATCATTCGACCCGGTCCGGCTCAATAAACTGAACCGTCACCACTGTGCCTGGCGACACTTCTGTTCCTTCCGCAATACTTTGCGTACTCGATCTCGCAGAACTTCCAGAAGTCAACGCCGCACCTGTTACAGAGATATTAATCCCTGCTTCCGCCGCAGCACTATTCGCTTGAGAAAGTGTTAATCCAATCAGATTTGGTACTTTGACTGTCTTACTGGAACTCGCTTCATCTGTAAACAATACCACGGTCCCTTCCTGCGGGATTGAGGAACCGTATTCTGGAATCTGCGACAGTACAGTATCCCCTTCGCCATAAACTTTTGCAGACAATCCAGCGTTTTCCAGCGCTGTTTGTGCTTCGCTTACGCTCTTACCTGTTACCTGCGGGGTCGTTGTATCCAGTTTTTCCAGTTCACTTTCCGTATATTTACGTTCCACGCCGAGATATGGCAGAATTTCTTCCATGGTCTTTGCCCACACAGGACCTGCCACTGCGCTCCCATAATAACTATCTCCATGCGGTTCGTCAAAAAAGATCAACATGGCGATCTGCGGATCATCTGCTGGCGCAAACCCGCAATAAGAGGCAATATATTCTTTCTTTCCCGTTTCGTTCATTTCCGCAATCTTTTCTGAAGTACCTGTTTTCCCGGCAACGCGGTACCCGGGAATATACCCATTTTTCGCGGTCCCTACGGTTGCATTCTCCTGCATGATCGAGCACATCAGTTCTGACGTTTCCTCTGAGATCACCTGCCGTTTTACCGTTGTTTCTACATTCTTAACAATATTCCCTTCATCGTCAATAATCTGTTTCACCACATGCGGCTGTACAATATATCCTCCATTGGCAACCGCCGCACAAGCTGTTATCATCTGGATCGGCGTAATACTGAAGTTCTGTCCAAAGGACTCTGTCGCCAATTCTACCGGATTGAGCTGTTCTGCGGTATAGTAAAGGCTTCCGGATTCCCCGGGCAGATCTATCCCAGTACGTTCCGTAAATCCAAAGCCTTCAAAGTATTGGAAAAAGGTATCCGGCCCCAACAGTTCCCCTATATGGATAAAGAACGGGTTGCAAGAATTGCATAGCCCCTGTCGGAACGTTTGGGTACCGTGTCCTGTGGTCTTGTGGCAGTGGATCGTTGTTCCCAGGATATTGATCCCTCCACTACAGGTGAATTGCGTATTTTCCGTGATAACGCCTTCTTCCAGCCCCATAGACCCGGTACAGATCTTAAATACCGAACCTGGATAATAGGTATCACTGACAGCCTTATTTCTCCACTGTGCTTCCAGCGCCTCTACCCGTGCGGCAGATTTCTGATCTTCCGGCAGATTTTCAATACTCGCGGCAACTGTCTGATCGGTAATCGTAAACGGGTCATTGGGATCATAGTCCCCTTTGACCGCCATTGCCAGGATTTCTCCGGTATTGACATCCATCACAATCCCAGTTGCCCGGTTTTGCACCTTATTATTGATAATTCCTTCTTCCAGGTTCTTTTCCAGGAAATGCTGTACCACACGGTCAATCGACAGCACCAGACTGTACCCGTTCTGGGCATCTACTTTCTGTTCATACTGGAACGGCATATCCGTACCGATCGCGTTTTTCGCTGTGACCAGCCTTCCGGAAACTCCAGAAAGTTCTTCGTCGTATTGGGCCTCCAGTCCCGCTAATCCTTGGTTATCGTCCCCGGTAAACCCAAGTACGGTTGCTGCAAACTGTCCAAACGGATAATACCGTTTATAATCTTCAATCAGCCGTACCCCGCTCGCAATTTCATTCGTTTCTTTAAACTCCAAGATCTGGTCTTTAATCTCGGTTTCCACTTTCCGCGCCAGAACTTCATAGGCATTTTTCTTCTCTGCATGCGCGCGGACTTCCTCTTCTTCCATGCCCAGGATTTCGGCTAATCCTGTCACAATGGTATCTCTGGTTTCTTCATCCTTGATATAGGCAGGTTCCAACACGACGGTCCAGACCGTCGCACTCTGTGCCAAAGGAGTCATATTGCAGTCGTAAATCGTCCCTCTCTGTGCGCTGATCACCGAATCCTGCAACTGTTGATCGACTGCACGCTGCTGCAATTCCTGCCCCTGAATCAATTGGAGCCTTACCAAACTGACGATGATTGCGCCAAAACCTACCACTATGAGCAGCAACAGAACA
>CALWKP010000033.1 GCA_944381295.1 uncultured Clostridia bacterium
TAATAAATAGTCACGATCTTTCCGATACCCCAAAACTTCAATCAGCAGTTTCCCTCCCTGCATTTTTGATGTGCAATGCTGGATACAATTCTCTAAAAATGGTTGGATTGACATTTTCGGAATTTCCTGGCTGAGCAGGGAATCATCGATATCGATATAGTATTCCAGGCTATCTCCCAACCGTATTTTTTGAATAGCCAAATAATTTTCTGAATGTGAGATTTCGCTCGCCACAGTAGCTTCTCCGCCAGATCCCGACAAATTGTACCGCATCATATCCGCAAGAGCTTTGACCGCCTTGGCGATCTTCCAATCCTGATTTTCCATCGCCAGGCAACAAATAGAATCCAGTGTATTATACAAAAAGTGGGGATTAATCTGCATATTCAGCATCTTGATCTGTATTTCATTTTGAAGGATTTTCTGCTCGTAATTGTCATGGATCAGCTGCCGTATCTTGTTCAACATTTCGTTATAAGATTTGAATAAATACGAAAATTCGTCTGTACCGCTATACTGTTCAAAATGGAGATCCTGGATATCAATGCTCTGTAACGCCGAAGTAAGCTGATTGATTGGTTTTGTGATTCCCTTCGCGATAAAAACAGCGATTATTACGCTGACCGTACAGAAAATCAGCAGGATCAGCATAGAATACGCCAGGATCGTTGGGATTCCCGGCGAAAGGGATTCCTGTGGAATAGCGCACAAATATGTCCAGTTGTTATATTCTGAACCGAATATCATCACTTTACAAGGCGTTCCATATACATCTGCCGATATAAAATTATCTTCCGAAGTCTTTGGAAGCTGTGGTTCAAATTGAGCATTCATCAAATCGGAGTGATTGGTAGAAATAATAGTCCCGTCTTCATCTAAAATGAAGTAGTCCCCTGCTGTCCCTCTTAAATTGTTTTGAAACAGCCCCTCAAAGGCGCCGCGATTATAAGTAATTACCAACATTCCAATTGGTTGAATGTTAATATCGTAAATCGTTCGTGCAGCAATTACGGAATTCTTCCCATCGGCTTTAAAAAACCATTTCATTCTTCCCTGGGCTTCCAAAGCCTTATCAAAAACTTCTTCAAATCGTTCTCCTAAATAATAAAAATTATCCGCACTTACATAATATCCATCCAACGTATAGATCCCAATTGATGTGATGTCTTGCCGTACCACCATAAAATCAACACATATCTTTTCAATCTCTTTTTCCTGTTGCCTTTGGTCAAACTCTTCCTTCCTTTTGGCGTCGGATAAATAATCCTGTACCTGCTGATTCGATAAAATCAGCCTGGAAAGCTGATCGACATTATTAAGGTTATTTTCTACCGTTTTCTGTGCCTGAAATAAAATCTGGCCCGTATAGGAAGTCGTCCGGTCCACAATTTCCGCTACAAAATAGCCGTATAAAAAAGCTACAACCATAATGAGGACCCCTATAACCAGAAGTGAATAAAACACAGACATGCGGATCGTCAAAGGCTTGGTATTAATAAATCGAGAGATTCTTTTCAATACAATCGCCTCCTTTGTAAAGCTCCAGTCCAATTATACAATGCCAATATTATAATATCTATATTTTTTTCATTTTTGTATAAATTACTGAATATTTGCCCTAGGAAATCTTACTTTTCCGGATTCAGTTTTTGTCTGCGAAGATTTATTATGGACTCAAGAACATTTATGAAAGGAAGGGAGTTCCTTATGGACAAATTACTGCGAGACAAAAAAGTTATTTTTTGTTTTGTCGCGCCTGCAATCATTGTATTTTCCTGTTTTATCCCTGTCCCATTGGTTTGTGCTTTGATACTAAGTTTGTGCCGGTGGAACATGATCGGCGACATCACTTTTGTCGGGCTGGAAAACTATAGGATGATGTTCACTTTTGATGATATTTTTCTCCAGTCGATGGGGAACACCTTTCTGTATCTGCTGTATTCTATCCTTCTGCAAATCCCCATGGCTATTTTTATGGCAATCCTTCTTACCAGAGGCCACCGGTTTGAAAAATTGTTCAGCAATATTCTCTTTATGCCCGTAGCTCTTTCCGGAACCGCTGTTGCATTGATGTTCTATTTTATCTATCACCCTACGGGTGTGATCAACTCCTTATTGGAAGCTGTCGGTTTAGGAAATTGGGCTCATCCCTGGTTGGCCGACGAATCCACCGCCCTTTTTGCAGTATGTGTTCGGGTTGCCTGGCAGTTTATCGGATATCATATGGTCATTTATATCACCGGAATTTCCAATATCTCTGAAGATCTTGTAGAAGCCGCAAAAATTGACGGCGCCAATGCCTGGCAAACCAGTACCCGCGTGATTTTGCCGTTGCTCAAGCCTGTTGCTCTCGTCAGTATGATCCTTATTTGTACCAGCAGTCTGAAGTCCTTCGATTCCATTTTTGTCATGACAAAGGGCGGACCCATGAACGCAACAGAAGTGATGGCATCCCACATGTATAACAAAGCGTTTTTGCAACTGGATTATGGGTATGGTTGCGCAATCGGTACCATCCTGTTTTTTATGTGTATTGCCATCACTGCGATCCTGACGGTTCTTTTTCGAGATCATGCCGGCTCTATAAAAAAGCAGCAAGGAGGAAAGTAAAATGTCAGAATCTGTCAGCCGGATAAAAACCAATTTTTTCACCTTCCTCTATTATCTGATTTCCCTAACCTTCTCCGCCATTATTATTATCCCGATTATCTTTATTTTCTTTAGCAGTTTTAAAACAGAAACTGAAATCTTTTCTTCCCCATGGTCTCTTCCTCAAACATTCAGTATGTCAACATATCGGGAAATATTTTTAAACTACAATATGGGGAATTATTTCATTAACAGCATTTTTTACGCTGTTACCGGTTGTGCAATTTGCCTCGCCCTAACGTTTCCCGCATCCTATGCGATCTGTCGGATGCGTTGGAAAGCACGCAATATCGCGTTGTCCTATCTGGCTTCCGGGCTGATGATCCCCATTCACGCCATCCTGGTCCCTCTATATATTTTTGTGAACCGGATACAGATCCCCAATAAGGCCGCATTAATTTTCATCTACGCCGCCTCCACAATGCCTACCGCCTTATTCCTTTTCGTAGGCAATCTAAAATCTCTCCCTGTTTCCATTGAAGAAGCGGCTATTATTGATGGATGCAGTATCCCCAACCTGTTGGTTCGGATCGTTCTTCCTCTCTCCAAATCCGTTGGAGCTTCCGTTGCCGTTTTCAGCTTTTTAAATATTTGGAACGATCTGATGCTTGCCCTGGTATTTCTCAGCAACGAACTGGACAAAACCATTCAAGTGGGCATCATGAGATTCATGGATACTTACTTCACCAATTACGGATATCTATTGTCCGCCATTATTGTTGCCATCATTCCAACCATCCTTTTGTTTGCCTTTCTTTCCAAGCAAATTGTCGGAGGACTTACCGCAGGAGCTATTAAGGAGTGAGTAGATATGAGAAAATATTGTGAAAAAATCATGTTGGATCATGGATGGAACATGGGAGTTCTCCCTCATGAACAGGCTCGGCACTTAAAACTTTCCAATCTTTCAGAATTATCCCATCATACCACCATCCACGAGGCAACCGTGCCCGGGTGTATGGAACTGGATTTGCAGCGTGCAGGAATTTTAAAAGACCCTTATTTGGGGAGCAATGTCTTAAAACTCCAGGAACTTGAAGAATACCACGCTTATTATGCCGTATCCTTTTTCCTGGAAGAAAAACCGAACTGTTATCCGGTACTCAATTTTGAAGGATTGGATACCATTTGTGACATTTATTTGAACGGGAATTTTTTGGGGCGTACAGAAAACATGCTGATACCCCACAAATTCTCTTTAGAAGGCGTACTTCCCGGCCGCAACGAATTGTTCCTTCATTTTTTGCCTTCGTGTATCGTTGCCCGTGATTATCCCCTTGCACCCGGTTACTATTCCCATAATCTCGCCAATTACGAAATGCTTCGGCTGCGCAAAGCCCCTCACATGTTCGGATGGGATATCGCCCCGCGTATTATTTCCGCAGGAATTTGGCGGCCGGTCTTTGTCGAATATCTTCCCAAGGAACATATCGATGATTTATACTTCATGACGTTCTCAGAAAACGGCGATGGCCAAACCGCCCTGCTGGACCTGTATTTCAGCCTGACAATCCAATCGGGACTCCTGCGAAAATACAGCCTTCGTATTCGGGGGACCTGCGAAGATTCCTCTTTTTCTCAGGATCTCCCCTTGCGTTTTACAAAAGGCGTCAGCAGGATTGCTGTGGAAAATGCGCGGCTTTGGTGGCCTAAAGGCCGGGGCGACCAAAATTTGTACCTGACTTCGGTAGAGCTTCTTGATGGCACCGAGGTCATCGACCGATGGGACCAAATGGTTGGAATTCGCACAGTATCGCTTGACCGCACCGCTGTTACTGATATACGCCATCGCGGGAAATTCCAATTCCTGATTAATCAAGAAAAAGTTTTTGTACTGGGAACCAATTGGGTACAGCTGGATTCTTTCCACTGCAATGATATTAACCGTGTGGAACAAGCGATTGCATTAACAGATGACATCGGCTGCAATGCAGTCCGGTGTTGGGGCGGGAACGTTTATGAGAGCGAAACCTTCTTTGATCTCTGTGATCAAAAGGGGATCATGGTCTGGCAGGATTTCTCTTTTGCCTGTGCGGTCTATCCCCAAGACAAACAGCTCTTCGACGCTGTGGAACAGGAAATACGTACCGTCCTGCAGCGCCTGCGGCGTCACCCTTGCATCGTATTATGGGCAGGAGACAATGAATGCGATCTGGTGATGAGCCGGAGTGTCGGCGATCGTAACCCTAACTGCAACCAACTCACCCGCAAAGTTATCAAAGAGCTTGTGGAATTTGAAGACCCTACACGCCCCTATCTGCCATCTTCTCCCTTTTATGATGAAGAAGCTTATCAAATCGGGCGCCAGTATATCACCGAAAATCATCTTTGGGGTCCCAGAGATTATTATAAAAGTGATTTTTACACGCAATCCCTCTGTCATTTTGTGAGCGAGATCGGGTATCACGGATGCCCTTCTCCAGCTTCCATCAAAAGGTTTATTTCTCCTGAATATTTATGGCCGTGGAAGGACAATCCGGAATGGATCATTCATGCTGCAAACGACAGTGGGGATCCCCATGCAATCTATGCGCATAGGATCCCCCTGATGGCAAAGCAGATCCGGGAGTTATTTGGGGAAATCCCAGACAATTTGGAGGAGTTTTCTCTGGCCAGCCAGATTTCTCAAGCAGAGGCTAAAAAATATTTTATTGAAATGTTCCGCCAGCAAAGGGAGTATCGCAGCGGAATCATTTGGTGGAATATTCTTGATTGCTGGCCGCAATTTTCAGATGCTGTGGTCGATTACTACTTCGTGAAAAAAATCGCTTACGATTATATCAAGCGTTCTCAGCAGCCTGTGCTTGTCATGGTCGGGGAGCCGTCCAATTGGCAACAGCCCCTTCTGGTTATAAATGACAGTAAAAAACTGCAACAGCTTACTTATGAATGTGTGGATGCTCAAAGCGGCGATATTCTGCATCAGGGAAGCACGGATATTCTTCCAGATTCGTCCAAAATTTTGTCTGAGCTTCCCTATTCACAAGGCGTAAAAAAATTGTATATCCTTCGTTGGGAAACCGGTGACGGAATTGCCGGTAAAAATCATTATCTGTCTGGGAACCCTCCTTTTTCCTTGCAGCAATATTGTGCATTTATGCGGAAGTATGCGCTTTTATAACCAAAAGAATACAGGGAGGATTATGATGACTCCATTTTTATCACACAATTTTTTACTTGATACCCCTACTTCTCAGAAGCTTTTTCTTCAGGTAGCATCTCGTCTCCCAATTTTCGATTTTCATTGCCATTTATCCCCCCAGGAAATCTATGAAGACCGTCCTTTTCATGATTTGTATGAGTTATGGCTTGCGCACGACCATTACAAATGGCGGGCCATGCGGTTTGCCGGTATTGAAGAACGGTTGATTACCGGGAACGGTGATCCCTATGAAAAATACTTGGCTTGGGCAACTATGCTGCCTGATGCCATCGGAAACCCCATCTATCACTGGGCCCATTTGGAACTTCGGCGATATTTTGGGATCGAAGAGCCCCTGACTGCTGATACTGCTCCTGAAATATGGAGGGAAGCTAATCGGATTATTCAAGAACAGCAATTCTCGCCCAGAAAACTTTTGGAGATGCAGAATGTCCGGGAACTCTGTACCACCGATGATATTTCCGAAGGTTTGTCCGCTCATAAACTGTTATCTTCCGATCCTTCCCTAAAAATAAAAATATATCCAACCTTCCGGCTGGATCCTCTGTTGGAAATAGAGCAGTCAGCTTTTCCGGAATATGTAAAAAAGCTTTCTGATCAAGGCGGTTCCCCCTTAAACAACTTAAAATCCTTGGAAAAAGAACTGATACGGTTAATTTCTCTTTACGATCAGCTCGGGTGCCGGAGTGCTGATCATGGATTGGTGTTTGTCCCATATCGGAAAATCAGCGGTCAAGAAGCCAATGTGCTCTATCAGAAACGTCTGAACGAAGGCCCTCTGACTTCTGAAGAAAACAACTGTTTTCGTTCCTATTTGTTGCAATTCCTGTTCCGCGAATATCAAAAGCATCATTGGGTTGCTCAAATACATATTGGCAGCCTCAAGAACGCCCGGAACAGGCTTTGGAAATATTTCGGCAGTGCTGCCGGATGCGACGCTATCCATGACCACCTTGTTGCAGAAGAGCTTAATTCTTTTCTGGATTCTTTGGATCAGGACGGCGCTCTTCCCAGGACGATCCTTTTCCACATCAATCCTTCTATGAATGATGTTTTAGCCTCAGCCGCCGGAAATTTTGCCGACTCTGAGATTGCTGGAAAAGTCCAGATTGGCGCCGCATGGTGGCTCTTGGACCATAAAGATGGTATCGAACAGCAAATCCGTTGTTTTGCCAATCATGGGTTGCTGGCTGCCAGTGTGGGGATGCTTACCGATTCAAGAAGCTATCTTTCCTATGTGCGTCACGAATATTATCGTCGGATCCTATGCAATATTTTAGGCCAGTGGGTTGAAAACGGAGAATATCCAGCAGAAAGCGCTCCCTTGGAACAGCTCGTAAAGCGTATCTGCTACGAAAATGCCAAAGCCTTTTTCAATGTCTGATGGAAAGAGGATGTAATTTTATGACAAGCCAAATGACTTCCCGGGAAAGAATGATGGCTGCTATGCGGCATAAAATCCCAGACCGGGTTCCTGTTGCTCCTGATATCTCCAACATGATACCGTGCCGGTTGACCGGAAAACCATTTTGGGAAATTTATCTAAACCAATCCCCTCCACTCTGGAAAGCTTATTTAGACGCTGTAAAGTATTATGGGATGGATGGATGGGTCGTTGCCCATAGTGTAAAGTTAAAACAGGAAACTCCTATAAACGTTACCGAGAATATTTACAAGCAAAACAACAGCTGGAAAGCTGTTCGAACCTATCATACCCCTGATGGAGATCTCCGCGAAGTTATCGTATCTCCCATAGAGGATTCCCCCACTCCCATTGAAAAACTCATAAAAAACTTTAAAGAAGATTTCAAAAAAATCCGCCACCTATACTCCAAAGTTGTGGGATACGACGATTCTGTTTTGCAGGAACTAAAAAGCTCTGTTGGGGAAAGCGGAGTGATCTCCACTTATGTCGGTGTCCCTGGATTTCATGAATTTCTCAGCTTCTTTCATGGGAATCTGGAGGCAGTCGTATACGCATATATGGACGAACCCGAATTATTCCAAGAGCTTTGTGACCTGCATGAAAAAAAGGAACTCAGCAAACTGGAAATTTTATTGGACCGGGGAATTGATGCGATTTTAACTGGCGGAAGCGGTTCTGTAACGCTGCAGTCTCCTGAGATTTGGAGCAAATTATCCTTCCCCACAATAAAAGAAATTACCAAGCGTTGTCATCAGGCT
>CALWKP010000034.1 GCA_944381295.1 uncultured Clostridia bacterium
TCAACGAATTGGTTGAGAAGATCGAGGTTTACCATGCGGAGAAAATTGATGGTGTGTGGGAGCAGCGGCTTCGCATCCATTATAACTGCGTGGGAGAAATTACAATCCCTAAAATGCTGCCCCTGCCCATCCCTGATGTGACCGTCAATACCCGGAAGGGCGTGTTCGTCAATTATGCCCCAGCAGAGATTGCCGGATGAAAACAATAAAAAAAGACGAGTGTTCTTACAGCTTTTCAAATGCTATAAGAACACTCGCCATGGTGCCGGTGGCCGGACTCGAACCGGCACGGTATCGCTACCGGTGGATTTTGAGTCCACTACGTCTGCCAATTCCATCACACCGGCATTTATTTCTGGTGTGTAACGACAATTATTATATACTAAGTTTCAGAAAAAATCAATAGGTAAAATCATAGAATTTTAAAATTTCAGTAAAAAACAGTTGGGAAGGGTTTAGTAGACCATTTAAAAAAGTATCATTGATAAACGAAAAATGATAAGGATAAAATTTGAAACTATTGTTTTCAGAAGAAATTTACAAACCATTCACAATGATATGGACCTTTTTCGTTGTAAAACACTAGGGATTGTGGTATAATGTATCCAACATCTGTGGAAACACAGGCAAAGAAAAGGTATATGGAGGCTCTTTCATGGACGTATTTGTGGAACAGATTATCAGAAGAAAGTTAAATGGTAAGGATTATCTGATTTTTGCCGGGATCTTGGTTTTAGGAATTGTTTTGATTCTTGCCAGTTTGTTGTTTTTGCCTACACTTTCCCTGTTTGTGTTGGTTGGTGTTTGTGTAGGCGGATATTTCTTGATGGGAACACGTAATTTGGAATATGAATACAGTGTCACAAATGGTGATCTTACGATTGATAAAATCATTAATCGTCGAAGCAGAAAGCGTATTATGTCGTTCGATGTACATGATGTTGAAGAGATGGGAAAGTATGATCCAAGCAAGCATGAAGGAAAATCCTATGACAAGAGAATTTTTGTCTCTGTAACGGATGATGGGAAAGATGGATGGTATATGCATTTCCGTCATAAGGATTTTGGAAATACTTTATTGGTGTTTAGTCCGGATGAAAGGGTTCTCAATTCTATTAAACCTTTCCTGATGAGGCAGGTATCTTTTAATGCTTTTGGTCGGCGTTGATCTTGTAGAAATCAAAAGAGTAAAAAAAGCTATGGAAAATCCGCGTTTTTGCAAGCGGGTACTCGGTTCAGACGAGTACCTTCAGCTTGCATCACGCGGATTTCCTGCTGAAAGCGTGGCTGCAAGCTTTTGTGCAAAGGAAGCGTTTTCTAAGGCTTTAGGAACCGGAATTCGAGGGTTTTCACTTTGTGAAGTGGAACTTCTGCGCCGTGAAAATGGACGGCCTTATTTAAAATTGAGTGGAATGGCAGCGAAACTTGCGGAAGAAGTTGGGCACGATTTTGCGGTAAGCGTGACACATACGAAGGAATATGCACAAGCGGTTGTAATTGCAGAGGGGAATGGAAAAACTTTGTTATGAAAAAAGTATTGGATCAGGTACAAGTCCGGGAGTTAGAACAGAAAGCAGTAGACGAAGGCATTGGATATTTACAGTTGATGGAAAATGCGGGGAAAGGAATTGCTCGTTTTCTGGCAAAAAAAGTATCTGTTTCCGGCAAGCGGATCGCGGTGTTATGCGGAAAGGGAAACAACGGCGGAGACGGTTTTGTAGCGGCTTTAGCTCTTGCAGAGCGTGGTGCCAAAGTAGTGGTGGTCCTTGTTCAGGGATTTCCATCCACAGAGATTTCAGTGGAAGTCTTTGGACGGCTAAAAGATACTACGGTACGGATATGCCAATATGAAAAGGAACCGGAATATGTCCAAAGCTATCTGACATCCTGTGACTACGTGATTGACGCAATTTATGGTATTGGATTTCGTGGTACGGTTCCGGAAATGATTGCGGACGTAATTCGTGCCGCAAATCATGCCAGAGCCACTGTAATTGCTGTGGATATCCCCAGTGGAGTATTCTGTGATACCGGTGAAGTTTTAGGTGACTGTATCCAGGCAGATTATACAGTGACTTTCAGCACGTTGAAGCCAGCCCATCTATTATTCCCAGGAAAGGCATTTTGTGGAGAAGTGACAATTGCTCCCGTAGGAATACCAGGAGATTTTATTGAAGAACAGAAAGGTAATTTTGAGGTATTGGATGACGAGTATTGCAGAAAGTTATTTACACCTCGAAAAGAAGATGGGAATAAAGGAGATTATGGTTCTTTATTATGCCTTTGTGGCAGCTATGGGATGGCGGGGGCAGCCATTATGGCGGCTTCGGCAGCCTTACGTTGTGGCGTAGGATTAGTACATATGGTCTTGCCGGAAAGAATATATCCACTTGTTGCTTCCTGTCTGGCAGAACCGATTTTTACAGTTCTTCCGGAAAATGAAAATTTGCAAAGTCTGCCAGAAGTAATTTGGCAGAAAACAACTGCGTGTCTGATCGGATGCGGATTGGGACTTTCTGATTATTCAAAAAAATACATATTTCAGTTAATGTCGAATGCAAAAGTACCGATTATTTTGGATGCAGATGGTCTAAATACGGTAGCAGAAAACATAGATATCATTAAAACAGTAAAGGCTCCTTTGATTTTGACCCCACATCCTGGGGAGATGGCTCGTTTGATGAAAACAACAGTTCAGGATGTTCAAAGCCATCGTCTGGAATATGTACGCAGATTTTCGAGGGAAACCGGGGCGGTTGTGGTGCTGAAAGGGTCTGGGACTTTAATAGCGGCACCAGATGGGAAGGTATGTTATAACCCAACAGGGAATCCTGGTATGGCCAGAGGAGGAAGCGGCGATATCCTGGCAGGAATGATAGGGGCTTTTGTAGCACAGGGAGTGGATCCGTTTTATGCAGCATCCTGTGGAGTATACCTCCATGGCTTGGCAGGGGATCGTTGTGCAGAGCATCTGTCCCAGATGGGAATGCTTCCAACAGATATCATCAAAGAATTGCCGGAACTGTTTTTACATTTTGAAAATGTAAGGTGATTCTATGCGCAGAATTGTGGGGATTGTCGCTGCTGCTATTATGTTAAGCAGTTTACCTGGTTGTGCTGTTGTCGAAGAAATTTCAGCGCCGGCAGAACCAGAGCTGCTATTTAGTAGTCGTGCTCAGATATCAGCGCCGGGAACAGAGATTGGATGCGTTTTCAGCCGCTATGAGGGAGGTTTGGCAAATACAACAATTTTATCTCCGGCGGAAATCCAAGGAATGAGTTATGATTGGACGGGATATCATTTTTTGATTTCGTTTTGCGGATTATCGATGAGATCAGAA
>CALWKP010000035.1 GCA_944381295.1 uncultured Clostridia bacterium
CAATAACTGCCAGATTAAATTCTTCGCAGTAATAAACACAGTCTTTGAGGAACTGTGTGCAGTAGAACATCAACAGGCCCTGATTTTCCACCATGCCCAGAGAGGAAAACGGATTACCCAGACCAAATCTGTCACACAGCAGGTTTCTATCCCGCTCACAGGACATGTCCAGTTTCACGGCAGCCTTTCCGGAAGGATGGATTTTCCGTGTTTGCCGGTATTGTGGAACCTGAACAAATCCAAATTTGGGGTAAAAATCCAGCACACTGTCGTTAGCAAACAGAAAAACTGCATCGTATTTTTCGTTCCATTCCTTCAGCACAGAATCCATCAAATACCGGGACAATCCCTGATGACGATATGTTTCCGCGGTCATAACGGTTCCCAATTGGAGATATTGTTTCTTCCTTCCATTCCACACCAGGTCGATGACGTTTGCGGAGACATTCGCCACCACTTCCCCGTCCGAAAGCAGCGCGTACGGAAGGTACTTCCCTCCCCAATATCCGCTCTGATACCACGGCTCGAACGACAGGCCAAAGGTTTCCTGGGCCAGCCTGTCAAAGCTTGCCCGGATTTCTGGGTTATCACGCACATTATTTGTAAAAAGATAGTCTTTCTGACGGACCGTGACCATTCGTTCCATCAAGTTCTCCTTTTCCCCCTCCCGCAAAGTTCAAAACACATTGCCATTGACCAACTGTTCTAAGCAAGGTCTCCGCTTTGTAGCGCAGTATTTTGGGGTAATTATCTCATTCGCAGCATTCTTTGTCAAGGCGGCCTATTCTCGAGTAAAGCAGAACACATCCAGAATATCCCTGCCAAATATTTGGGCTGATCTGCCGTACACCGTCTTTGCAAAGATCCCGTGGTCCCGGAGGATTCGTCCTCGGGAAAGCCGCCCCATGCCGCGCCGGTTCCCGTCCGGGAGATCCCCTATTTCCGCAAGGCGCTGTCCGGCTGCGCTTCTGCGCCGGCATCGCGTCCAGAACGCCCTGCGTCCAAAACCGAGCATAAAAAAGCCGGCTGTCAACGAGACATTCCTGTCCTCGCGGCAACCGGCCCGGTAGTTACGCTTCCAGTTCCTTGAGACGTTTCAGCATCTGCGGCACCACGCCCTGCTGGACCAAATCCAGAACAATGCCCGGGATAAACGCATCCTGCTGAACAAACGCCGAAAGGCAATTGCAGATTTCTTCCGCGCTCATGGTAAGGGCGTCGTTTTTCAGTTGGGACTTGCCAGCCATGACCCGCTCACCCATAGCTTCCATGCCATTTGGATTCATGAATCCGGACTGCATGAAATCGTCGGAAAACTGTTTGATTTTTTCGTTGAGCTCCGCCTCAGATACAGCGCTATTCTCAAAAAAATCGAGATAAGAGGTAATTTTTTCGTACATTTTTCTCCCTCCTTTTTTTCGATTATATCATTAAAGAGGAGCAAAATCAAGCCGCTTACAAAAGAATTTCCGGATACTTTTACAGGAGCGCGATACGTCTCCGGACAACCGTACCAACCAGAGGGAAAAGAGGGCGTCAAAGGCCAAAACCGCGCGGTCGTGCGCCAATTTGACGAGCGGAAAGCCCCGTCTCGGTGAGGGAAAGCGCCAAGCATGGCCCAGGGTACCGGCAGCACCTAAAATTCCCCAAAAAGTGCGGCGTCCGCCACGCCAGCCGAAGCAGGGTTGGGACCGGAGGCAGCCGTTTTCCGGAAGGCAGGGCGGATCAACGGGAGCGACCGCTCCTGCTCCGCTGCCTGCCAATCCAGGCGCCCACAGCTATCCGCCGCAGCTTCTATTCTTCCGCCAAGATCCCATTCTCAGAATAATTCCAATTCCATCGAGAACGCATCGATCCCCTTTTCTGTGCGGAACCTTTTCGTTATTTGAAATCCGCAGCTGGTGTATGCGTTTCTTGCGCGGATATTTTCCACCCTTACATGCAAGGTGATCACAGAAACGCCGTCGCTCTTCGCCATGGCGATCATCTGTTGTATGGCCTGTTTTCCAATTCCTTTCTCCCGGTAGGAAGGCTCCGCGAGAAAGACCCCCAATTTCACCAATTGAGTATTTTCGCCCTCCAGCCAGATACTTCCAATATAATGCTGGTCTTCCACTATATACATCCATCGCAAATAAGAAGATTTATCGTTCGGATATATTCTGGACTGATAACGCGGCAGGTCTTCCGAAGCTTCAAATTGTCGGTAAAAATTTATATTTTCTTTGCTCACTGGAATTAATGTCATTCTACGCCTCCATAATGGTATACAGGAACAACTGTCCAAGACGCACGGAAAAGATTTTCCGGCAGGTTCCCATCAGGAGCGCTTTGGACGTCTCCTGCTCTGCGGGGACCAGCGGGACAAATGGAAAAAGCCGGTCGTCGCTGAGACGATCGGCTTTTTCAACAGACTGGTGGACGCAGGGGGACTCGAACCCTCGACCTCTCGCGTGTGAGGCGAACGCTCTAACCAGCTGAGCTATGCGTCCAAAAAAATCAACCCCCGAAATCCGGGGGATGATTATATTATGGTGACCCGGACGAGATTCGAACTCGTGAACCCGCCGTGAAAGGGCGGTGTCTTAACCGCTTGACGACCGGGCCATATGGTAGCGGCAAATGGACTTGAACCATCGACACTTCGGGTATGAACCGAATGCTCTCGCCAGCTGAGCTATGCCGCCATATAAACGCACCGCTTTAAAAGCGGAGCGTAATTTATTATAAGCTATGGTTGTCCTAATGTCAAGTAAAAATACAATTTTTATTCAGATTTTTTAAATTGACATCGAGTAGTTTGGCGCTTCCTTGGTAATCTGGATATCATGCGGATGGCTTTCTTTCAAGCC
>CALWKP010000036.1 GCA_944381295.1 uncultured Clostridia bacterium
GATCGTCACGGGGATCGATAACGGGGAGTCCATCGAGGCTGTCAGCGGAGTGGAAGAAGGAATGAACCTGATTGTGACCGGACAGGAATTCCTGGAGGACGGAGATGCCGTCACGGTGACCACGCCGGCGGAAAAGGAGGAATAACCTGTGTTATCAAAGGTTTCCGTCAAGCGTCCCGTGACTACCGTAATGGTGATGCTGATCGCAGTGTTGGGCGGCGTAGTGGCCCTGATGGGGTTGAAACTTGACCTGCTGCCGAATGTATCCATGCCGATTGCTGTGGTGCAGACGACGTATGTGGGCGCTGGTCCGGAAGAAATCGAAAATCTGATCACGAATCCGTTGGAAGAAGCGCTCGGGACAGTCAGTAATCTGGATTCGATTACTTCTACGTCCTCTGAGAATTCTTCGATGATTATCGTGCAGTTCCTGGATGGGACGGATATCGATATGGCCGCCATTGATATGCGGGAAAAAGTTGACCTGGTAAAGAGTTCGCTGCCGGATGGCGCCGCAGAGCCTCTGGTGATTAAGATTGACCCGTCAATGTTATCGAATATCCAGATCGGGGTCAGCGGAAAAAATATGGATATCCCGGAGATCACGACATTTCTGGAAAATAATGTGAATAGCCGTATCGAACGGATTGAAGGCGTTGCGTCGGTAAGTGCAGTAGGCGCGGCAGAAAAAGAAATTGAGATCCTTCTGAATCCGGAGAAGATGCAGGGATATCAGGTCACCGCAATGCAGATCGCCAGTGTTTTACAGGCAGAGAATATGAACCTTCCGGCAGGGTCTATCCAGCAGGGAGGTACAAAACTGCAATTGCGGTCAGTCGGAGAATTCGAGTCCATAGACGAAATCCGGAATTTACCGATGATGACGTCGAGCGGTGCGCTGATTCACTTGTATGATGTTGCAGAAGTGCGTGAAGTGACCAAGGATGAAGATTCTTATGCGCTGATTAATGGCGAAAAAAGTGTGATCCTGACCATTCAGAAGCAGTCGAATGCCAATCTGGTGGACGTTTCGGATAAAGTGAACGCCGAATTGGCAAAGATTACCCAGGAATATCCCCAACTGGAAATCAATACATTGACCACGACAGCAGAATATATCCGGGTTTCGGTGGAAAATGTATTGAGCACCGCGATACAGGCTGCGATTATGGCAATGGTCGTGCTGTTCCTGTTCCTGCGCAGCGGAAAAACTTCTTTGATTATCGGCGTATCCATCCCGTTTTCTGTGATTGTTACCTTTGCGATGATGTATCTGTGCAATATGACCCTCAATATTATTTCTCTTGGCGGGATTACCATCGGAATCGGGATGTTGGTGGATAACTCGGTCGTAGTTTTGGAATGTATCATTCGGCATCATGAAAAAGGGGTAGACGCAAAAAAAGCGGCCCTCGATGGCGCGGGGGAAGTTGCCATGTCGGTAACGGCATCTACTCTGACCACAGTAGCGGTATTTATTCCTCTGATGTTTGTTACAGGAATAGTCGGCCAGATTTTTAAAGACCTTTCCTTGACGATCAGTTTTTCGCTTGCGGCATCGCTGGTGACGTCACTGACATTTGTGCCGATGGCGGCATCTCTTCTGCTGCGGCAAGACGATGAAGAAAGGATGGAAAGGCATCCCAAATTGGCAGCTTTCCTGAATTTGTGGAAGCGTCTTCTGGATCGTTTGGACAGAGGATATGGACGGCTGTTGCGCGCGTGCCTGCACCATAAAAAACGTGTTGTTGCCTGCGTGATGGCAATCTTTTTGGGAACTCTTGCCCTGATTCCAATTATGGGGTTTGATATGTTCCCGGACATGGACCAGGGGGAAGCCAACATCAATATTGAATTGCCAAGTGGGTCTCCGATTACCCAGACAACGAAGATCGTCGATCAGGTAGTGGAACTGGTGGAGGAAGTTCCCGAACTGGAATCCTGGTATGTACAGGCGGGAGAAAGTTCCACAGACCAGGCAACTGTCACGTTGAATCTGGTAGACAAAGAAGAGCGTTCCCGTTCAACGGAAGATGTGGTCAATGCCTTGAAAGAAGATCTTGCTGGTATTGCAGGAGCTGAGATCACCGCTTCAGCTTCTACGTCCGCTATGGGTGCGTTCGATATGGGTGCTGGAATCCAGGTGCAGATTACAGGCAGTGAAATGGATACCCTGCGGGAAGTAAGTGAAGAAGTGACTGCGCTGCTGAACGAACAGCCATGGATCACCGAAATGACGAGTTCCATGCAGGATTCCGTCCCTCAGGCGAATATCCGAATTAATCGGGATAAAGCTTCCGCTTATGGGATTACAGCAGGTTCGATAGCGTCCGCTGTGAGTCTTTCGGTCACCGGAAACGTGTCCACCCAATATAAAGTGGACGGGGAAGAAATCGACGTTAGGATTATGGAAGACCCGGACAGCCTGCGGGATATCAATGACCTGGAAAGTGTAACAGTCACTTCAGCGGCAGGATTCCAGGTACCATTATCCGAGATCGCGGAAATTTCGATCGAAGATAGTTCGGTAGAAATCCTGCGTACCAACCAACAGCGATATGTAACGCTGGAAGGGGATTTTGTGGGAATGGATGCCAGCTCTGCAAAAAACAGGATCTCACAGCTCCTGGATAACTATGATTTCCCGGAAGGATATGGATACCAGTTTTCAGGGTCGCTGGAAATGCTGACAGATACCTTTTATAATTTAATCTTGGTACTGATCGTAGCGGTGCTGCTGGTGTATATGATTATGGCGGCACAGTTTGAATCGTTCCTGTATCCCATGATTATCATGTTTTCACTTCCGCTTGCATTGACCGGAGGCATCCTGGGACTTTTCCTGACAGGAGATTCGCTGACTACGCCGTCCTTCATGGGACTAATTATGCTGGTCGGAATGGTCGTCAACAATGCGATTGTGCTGGTTGATTACACCAATCAGCTTGTGAAGAAAGGACTTTCCTGCGATGAAGCGTTGATCGAGGCAGGCTCTACAAGACTGCGGCCAATTTTGATGACGACGCTGACGACGGTTTTGGGACTGATTCCGATGGCGTTGACGGTTGCCGAAGGAACGGAAATGCAGCGGCCGCTGGCTATCTCCGTTATGTCGGGATTGCTGTTGTCTACGCTTATTACCTTGATTTTTATTCCGGTATTGTATTCCTGGGTGGAAAAGTTCCGGACAAAAGGCCGGAAACGCCAGAGGAGGCAGAGATATACGGAAGGAGATCATGGGGAAGCACAGTTACAAGAAGAAGTCAATTTGTATGAGACCTGGAAGCAGTGAGGGAACACTGTGGGGCCGGGTCCCCGAAAAAAGGGCCCGAAGGGAGGCAATTCATAAAGAAGTTGACTCCCTTTGTGTAAAGGAGTTATTAAGCTATGACTTTTTATCACGGTAGTCCCGTGAAAGGACTGAAAGAACTGAAGCCTTTTTTATCAGAACACGGTAAGCCGTATATTTATTTTGCGATTAATCCCTTAGTCGCTCTTTTATATGCTGTAAAGCCTGTACCAAAGCCTTTTAGTTTTTATCCTTATGGATTTGATAAAAATGGCAATGTAGTTTATTCAGAATACTATGAAAACGCTTTTTATGATTTATATAAAGGCAAGACGGGATACTTATATGAGTGTGATGATTTAAAAAATATAGATACACCTACTAAGATAAATTGTGCTTACACCACTACCGAATCAATAAAGATTGATAGGGTAACAAAGATTTTTGATTTATACATATTTTATAAGGAACAAGAAGAAAAAGGATTGTTTAGTATAAAGCAAAAAAGTAAAATTTCCGATAAAGAGATGAAATTCGTTTTAGATGAATTGAGAAAGGACATAGAAAAGAATGATTTGAAAAATTTTCCTCAACACGCCATGAGTATTTTTATACAAAAGCATTTTCCTACAATTTGGGAAACAGATAAAGACTATTTATGATGATTGTCGGTATTGTATAATTTGTGATAGCAAGTCTATAGGTATAGCGAGCATCGAATTGTGACACCACAATCCGAAAAGAAGTCAAATACAAAGCCTTTGGGGCACCTTCCTTACGGAGGGTGCCCCAAAGGGCTCTTTTTTTGTTTTTTAGCTCAAAAAAACCACCAGCTCTGCTGGTGGAATAAAAACGGCATTAGCCATAGACAAAAGAGGAATAACAAAGACGTAGATAGTTTAAGTCACACAACGTGGAGATGTCAATATCATGTGGTGTTTGCGCCAAAGTATCGCAGAATGGTAGTGTAAGGTCAAATCAAAAAGGATATAGGGCAGATACTCAGGCAGTTGCGCGAACAAAAAGGGATAGAAATAATTGAAGCGGAAGCATGCCCCGACCACATACATATGCTGATAAGTTTCTCGCCCCAATATAGCATCTCTTACGAGATGGAATGCTTGAAAGGGAAACACAGCTTGATGATTCGCGGCGGATTTCCGCCGCTTGCAAGGAAAAGCAGAGGTGCTTTCCCTTGCCGGGGACCCGGCCCCTGGAGTTTTCTGGATAGTTACATAATTGATACTGCATTTTTAAGGAGGGTGTGGTATAATAACCTCACGGCCTAAGCGGAAATCAGAGATTTCCGAGGCCTGAGAGAACATTGTTCCACTACCAGAAAACGATAATCGTTTTCCGGTAAGAGGTTGCAAGCCTAACGGCTTGTTGATGTGGTATGATGTTTTCGACGCCATGACCGGAAATCGAAGATTTCCGACGGCTGAGAAAACATTGCGGCGTAATCAGGTGTAAATTGCGAGTTGTGTTCTTGCAGAAAAAGGCATGGAAAAGGTTTCGCCTAAATAACCTCATGGCCTAAGCGGAAATCAGAGATTTTCGGACCTGCGGTCGGCAAGCCGGGCGCCGAGGGTTACCGAAAAAGCAGCTGGCGGTCGCCCGAGAGCAGTAACACGTCCCAAGAAAAAACGCGGGCAGCAAGGAGATTTTTCGCGGATAGCCAGGCGGAGGTCACGACGCGTGTGCGATCTGCTGACCGCAGGTTCGTCCCCCATCATGTATGGAGGGCAAAAGCATTTTTTGCTTTTGTCCTCTTGATTGCATCATTAGCAGGGGACGACAGGGTTGTCAACGACAGCGAAGCCGTTCACTTTATCGTTGACAAAGCTGTCGGGCTCTGCTACTTTTCCAGAAGTAAGCTGAATATTTTGATTTGCCGATCGTAGGTCTGTCCACTAATAACACCAAGCTTCCAAAGAACGGCAAGGGAAAAATTACAGCAGCCTAAGATAAGACATCAACAGTACCTATTTGCACCAAACCATTCCACATAACGACTTTAAAGCGACTGCTTTTTTGATCCCCCGGCGAATGATATCGCATCACTGACAAATTCCTGCATTCCAGCCGCGGGGTCAAAAAATAAGCGGCATCAACAGTCGCAATACAACCACACAGCGAAAAGCTCTTCGCGGGTGTCCGTGGAACTCCCCGGCGGTTTTGCATTCTTTTGACGTCAAAAGAATGGGCCCGTGCGGCCTGAGCACAAGGCTAAAGCCTTGACCTTTGCCCGCCGGCGAGGCGGTCAGGAGAAAATTCCCCTGCCAACCGGCGGAGAGTACCAACATGCTCCCGTAAGGCAAAGCTTTTGTGGCTTTTCATGAAAAAGAAAATTTTAAAAATTATGATTTTGAAAAGGAAAGGAGGCGCGGTGATGAAACTGAAAAAGATTGCAATGATGTGCATCATTTTGGTGGTTACGATGTTTTTTTCCGGTTGTTCTGTTGTCGGGGTGGACCCACAAACGCTGATGTCTCCGCCGCGTCCTACCGGAGAAAAAGAAAAAATACATGAAGTGCTGGACGAAGAGGCCGGAGGGGATTACACCTTAAAATATCCGCGGCGCGGACAGTATCGCTCAGCAATCATTATCGATGAATCTAATCGGTCGTCGCTGCTGGAAGCGGTGGTGCTTTACCAGTCGAATAGTACCGAAAATGCAGGAATCACGATTATGTTTGTAGGCCGTGAGGGCGCGGAATGGAAAAATATCGGCTCATTTACCAACCCGGCGACGCAGGTGGATCAGGTGCAATTCGGGGATGTCGATAAGGATGGTTCGCTCGATGTCATCGTAGGATGGGGAGGCAGCACCAATACCTCCAATGAAATTTGTGTGTATTCTCTGCGGGGGAATGTTGTGGAAGAACTCCGCACAGAACGGTCTTATAGCGAGATGATTGTGACCGATCTGGATGCGGATGGATATGAAGAAATTTTTACCGCTTCTGTTACAACTCCGGATCAGCCAGCTTCGGCAAACTTGTACCGTGTGCGCGGGAGTGCGATCGAAACGGTCGGGGTAGCCGATCTGGATGTAGAAGTGACAAGTTATCTGTCGGTGTCGGCCGGGATGATTAACGAAGACCAGTATGGGATTTTTTTGGATGGGGTAAAAAGTGCAGGAACAATTTCCGCTTATGTGACAGAACTGGTTTATTGGGATTCGGCGCAGCAACGGTTGGCGGTACCGTTTTACGACCCGGGCACCGGGACGGCGAATTATATGCGGCGGTATATTTCGGTAACGTCACAGGATATCAATGGGGATAAAGTGATAGAGATACCGGTGCTGACATTGTTGCCGGGAAACACGAACCCTACGTCAGAAGAAACCTGTTATTTGACAAACTGGTACCGGTATCTGAATCAGGATGATACACTGGAACGTGTCATGGGCGTTGTGACAAATAGCCGTGAAGGGTATTGGTTTATGGTGCCGGATATGTGGCGAGATCAGGTGACGGTGCGTGTGGACTATCCATCGAGGACCATGGCATTTTATGAATGGCTGCCGAGCGGAGATGGAACGCAAAACGGTGCGATTGGAGCAGCATTGTTGAGGATTCAGGTGTTTACGGAAGAGGAATGGAAGAACCGTTCGGCAACAGGAACCGAAGGCTTTACAGAACTGGCAAGAAACGATAATTCGATCTATGCAGCGTCGTTGCCGCAGCCGGACCATGCATTATCGCTGCGGATGGAAGACGTTATAGAAAGCTTTGAACTGACAGGACGATAAAGAAAAGGGAGGAAGACGATGAAAAAGATACTGGTAGCGGAGGATGAACAGGCGATCCGGGAATTTGTCGTGATCAATCTGAAACGAGCGGGATATGACCCCTATGAGGCGGTGAACGGGGAACAAGCGCTGGAGATTTATGAGCGGGAAGGCGGAAATTTTGACGTAGCGGTGTTGGACATCATGATGCCGGGAGCGTATGACGGCTTGGCGGTATGCCGGGAACTGCGGAAGAAGAGCGGGACGATCGGGATCATCATGCTGACAGCGCGTACGCAGGAGATGGATAAGGTAAACGGGCTGATGATGGGAGCGGACGATTATGTGACAAAACCGTTCAGTCCGAGTGAACTGGTAGCGCGTGTGGATGCAGTGTACCGGAGGGTAGCGCTTGCGGAGATGCGACAGGAAAATCATTTTAAAGAAGAAATTGTGTCAGGAGAATTCTCTTTGAACCTGAGGAATCATACATTGATGAAGAAGGGCAAGCCGATCGAACTGACGCAGGTGGAGTTCCAGATCATGGAATATTTCTTTTCCAATCCGGGGATGGCGCTGGACAGGACCAATATTTTGAAGCATGTGTGGGGAGAAGCGGATTACGGAGAAGAAAAGATCGTGGATGTGAATATCCGGCGGCTGAGGATGAAAGTAGAAGACGAGCCGAGCAGCCCAAAACATATTGTGACAGTATGGGGGCTTGGCTATAAGTGGGAAGCGTAACGGACACATAGCGAGCGTAAGAAACAGTGACCCTGGAAAGGAGGGAATGTGATGAAATCGACAAATGGGATTACCCGCAGATGGCTGCTGAACAGCCTGGGGGTAATTTTGCTGATCCTGATTACGCTGATTATCACATTTTCCTTTGCAGTACAGGGGTATGTGTATAATGTGATACAATCGACGGTAAATGGGCGCGCAGGGGAATTGACGAATGTATTTTCGAGTTACCGGAATGCATCGGCGCAGGAATTTGAAAATGCAGCGCGAAATTATGTGGAAAACTCGTCGGGAAAAGAACTGATGGAAATGATGGTCATAGATTCCAGGGGGGATATTATTGTGACATCCACAGGATTTCCGCCGGATAGTACGCAGCCGATGCCGGATTATGACCAAGCGCTGGAAAGTGATGATGAGATGGGAGCCTGGACGGGAAATTTGACGTCCGGGGAAAAGGTGATGGCGGTAACGCGGGTAATGCGGGACAAAAACGGAGGAGCTTTGGGCGCGATCCGATATGTAGTATCGCTGGAAAAGGCGGACGAACAGATTGCGAAGATCGTCGGGGCGCTGATGCTGGCAGGATTCCTGATTATTTTGTTTATTGTGGTATCCAGTTTTTACTTTATCCGGTCGATTGTTACGCCGATTCGGGAAATTGGCGTGATTGCAAAAAGAATCGCGCAGGGGGATTTCAATGCGCGGATTGAAAAGATCAACCATGACGAGATCGGACAATTGTGCGAAACGATCAACGAAATGGCGGTAGAGCTTGGCGCGGCGGATAAAATGAAGAACGATTTTATTTCGTCGATCTCGCACGAGCTTCGCACGCCGCTGACCGCGATCAAAGGATGGGCCGAAACGATGCAGGAAATGGGAGGCGGTGACCCGGAAACGTTCCATAAAGGGATGGGCGTCATCATTCGGGAATCGGAACGCCTATCGGGGATTGTGGAAGAGCTTCTGGACTTTTCGAGGATGCAGAGTGGCCGGATGACACTGATGATGGATAAGATCGATATCCTGGCGGAGCTCGGGGAAGCGGTGTATATGTTTACGGAACGCGCCGCAGCGGAAGGAAAATACTTGCTGTATGAAGAACCTGCGATGCTCTCTCCGGTGTTGGGGGATATCAACAGGCTGCGTCAGGTGTTTGTGAATATTATTGATAATGCGCTGAAGTATACCTCCGAAGGCGGGACAGTAAGTGTTACGGCATCGGAAGAAAACGGGATGATTCATGTCGTCATCAGTGATAACGGATGTGGGATTCCGGCGGAACATTTACCGCATATCAAGAAGAAGTTTTATAAGGCGAACCAGACGGTGCGCGGGTCAGGGATTGGCCTGGCGTTGGCGGATGAGATTATGGCGCTGCATAACGGGCGTTTGGATATTGAAAGCCACGAAGGTGTTGGAACAGCGGTGACGATAACGATACCGGCATTGGAAAAGACCCCGCCGAAAGACCGGCTGGAAGACCATTTAGAGGATATTATGCCCCCGAAAGAGGAAAAGGGCTGAGAGAAAGAAAGGAATACCGGAAAGCATGGCAAGACAAAAGACCAAAACGATCACATCGATTGGAGGGCAGGCGCTGATTGAAGGGATCATGATGCGCGGCCCCAAGAAGACGGCAGTTTCTGTACGGTTACCGGATGGAAGTATTTCGACAGAACTGATGAAAACGGAACAGTTAAAGGAGAAGTATAAGATTTTGCGGCTGCCGTTTCTGCGGGGGATTGCAGGATTTATCGATTCGCTGAAAGTGGGATACCAGGCATTGAACTATTCGGCGGAGAAGTCCGGGACTGACGAAGGGGAAGAAGGCTCCAAATTTGACCAGTGGATGGAACGGGTATTTGGGGATAAGCTGATGAATGTCATCATAATTATCAGCGGCGTGTTGGGAGTTGCCTTGGCAATCGCCCTGTTTTTCCTGGCACCAACCTACCTGTTCAATTGGCTGGAGCATCTGTTTGGGGAAGGGATCAGCGCATGGCGCGCAGTTGTGGAAGGCGTTTTGCGCATCGCGCTGTTTGTGGGATATATGGCTCCCGAGGTACTGCTCCATAAAAAA
>CALWKP010000037.1 GCA_944381295.1 uncultured Clostridia bacterium
GAGGGTATGGAACGCTGTTTGTGGCTCACGTGCTGTATCCTATGAGGAAAAATTCGGTTCCAAAACAGGAAAAGACTTAGAGCAGAGAAATGCCCATTAGGGCATTTTGAAGGCTGCTGTAAGTAAAACTGAAGGGGCGGCCGTAGAAAATACGGCCGCCCCTTCAGGCTATGTGAGAAACCAAGGCGAAAGCCTCGACTGATGCCGGGCGCGAAGCGCTGCCAAAGAAAGTACCTCGCCGTAGCTCGAGCGCAGTGACAAGAACCCGGAAGACGAAAGCCTTGAGGTCAGTTGTACATGGAGTTTTCCCTTGCCCGGTTATGTGATAAGGAAAGCTTATTTTGTCCGAACAGCGAAACTTAGTTCCGGAAAATAGAAGCAGCAATTATTCTTCTTCCTCTTCTGAAGAGAAAAACCATTGTGTCATACCAGCGCCGTAGCGGCCGTTTGGACGTTCCAGAAAACCAAATTGAGAATAAAAACTTTCCCGGCCTTTTGCGGCCATCAGATAAACAAGGACTTTGTCGCCGGGTTCCATAGAGGACTTAATCCATTCAAGGGCCTTGCTGACCATGGTTTTACCAATCCCGCGTCCCTGATATTCGGGACGTACCATGACATCCGCGATCACCGTTGTATATCCGCCATCCCCGACCACGCGGGTAAGCCCTACCACTTTTCCTGCATCCCGTGCACAAACGATATGAAGAGAATTTCGGATTCCTCGTTCAGTCTGATGCGCGGGAATTTCACGCCATCCAACAGAATTTCTCAAATCGCCGTATTCTTCAGCAGTAAGGGTATCCGTATAAGACAATTCCATTAAGATTCCTCCTTAGTTATGGATTCACGGGCGAAATCGGTGAATGAGATCAATATCCGACCCGCCACAAAAACAGTGTAGCGTATGGGAAAGAAAATTGCAAACTTTTGGAGGGAGATCCTGAAAAAGAAGAGAAAAGGAACTTTTTTGGAAATCTCTGTTAGACTTGTGGCTTTGGCGCTTAGGCATTATAATAAACAGGAAGAATGGCGGTTTAACATTTCCGGAGGGAATTTTCCGGGAACACGCCAGTATAGAAAAGGTTGAGGGAATTTTTCATGCTGTTTAATTCGTTTCAATTCCTGGTGTTTTTCCCTGCGGTCCTCTTGGTATATTTTCTCGTTCCAGCAAAATGGCGTTATCTATGGCTTCTGGCAGCGAGTTATTATTTTTACATGTGCTGGAATGCCTCTTATGCGCTGCTGATGCTGACATCCACGGCGGTCACCTATCTGAGTGGGATTGGGATACAAGCGGTACAGCGTCGCGGAAAAAGCGAGGAACGGATACAAAAGTGGAAAAAAGGTTTTGTTGCAGGAAGTTTTGCAATTAATCTGGCCATTTTATTCTTTTTTAAATATTTTAATTTTGTAGTAGATACCATAAACCGGGCACTGGAAATGATGCACCTAAAAATCCTCTCTCCAGGTCTGGATGTATTGCTGCCGGTAGGGATTTCTTTCTATATTTTTCAGGCGCTGAGCTATACGATGGATGTATACCGTGGCAGTATCCATGCAGAACGGAATTTTTTACGGTATGCGCTGTTTGTATCCTTTTTCCCTCAATTGGTGGCAGGACCGATTGAACGGTCCAAAAATTTGCTCAGCCAAATTGAAAATCTCCCTCGTTTCCGCTTGTGGAACTTTGAACGGGTAAAAAGTGGTCTGTTGTTGATGCTTTGGGGATATTTTCTGAAATTGGTCATTTCGGACCGAACTGCAATCGCGGTAAATGCGGTGTTTGACCATTATGAGGAGTATGGTCCTGTTGAGTTGGCAGTGGGTGCAGTGTTGTTCTCTTTTCAGATTTATTGTGACTTTAATGGATACAGCACCATTGCGAAAGGTGCCGCTCAGGTCATGGGATTCACCTTGATGGATAATTTCCGTCAGCCTTATTTGGCCCAGGATATCCGTGATTTTTGGCGCAGATGGCATATTTCGCTGACATCGTGGTTTACAGACTATTTGTATATTCCTTTGGGCGGAAACCGAAAAGGTTTGGCGCGGCAGTGTGTGAACATTATGATCGTGTTTCTGACAAGTGGATTATGGCATGGTGCTGCCTGGACCTATGTGTTTTGGGGGGTTCTGCACGGAGGGTTCCAGGTGATTGGAAATCTGAGAAGAAAATGGTCTATACGCAAGAACCAACAGAGAAAAAGTTGGAGGAAGCTTTTGGCAGGAATCACCACGTTTCTGTTGGTGACGTTTTCCTGGATTTTGTTCCGGGCAGAAAGTGTGAGCCAGGCGAAAGGATATCTTTTGCGAATGTTTGAAGGACCTGGTACGCTGTCGTTTCCGGATATGGGACTTTCGCAGGCAGATTGGGTCGTGTTGGCTTTGGCGGGAGTCGTCCTGTTTGTGGTAGATCTTCTGCATGAACATGGGATCAGAATCCGCCAGACGGTAGAACGCCGTCCGTTGGGGGTGCGATGGTTCTTGTATGCTTCTGCGGTATGGAGTATCATACTGTTTGGCATCTATGGTTCCGGTTATGATGCAAGTCAGTTTATCTATTTCCAGTTTTAAGGATTGCTGTTATGAAAAAATATCAGAGAATCATCAGGCGTGTTTTGGGGGTCATTGGTTTTTTTCTGGTCCTTGCGCTGAGTAATGAATTATTCCGGTTTCTTGTTGTGGACGATGTCCAGTCTTATACACGTGTGACAATGCATGAATTCTACCATCAGGATTCCATTGACGTGTTGTTCCTGGGTTCATCACATAGTTATCGTTCCTTGGACCCGGAAATAACAGACCGCTTTTTTGGAAGCAATACGTTTAATGCAGGAACTTCTTCCCAGTTGCCGGATGGGAGTTGTGCGTTGCTGCGGGAAGTATGTGGACGTTACCAACCGAAAACAGTGTATATGGAGGTTTATTACGGAGTGGTATGCGACTACGATGCCGGACCGACTGCAACATATGTCATTTCTGACTATATGCGGCCTTCGTGGAACAAGTATGAGTATTTGTGGGAGAGTGGAGGCCAGGAAGATTTGGTGCATGGCTTGATTCTGGCGCGGAGAAATTGGCAGAAATTTTTTGATTTTCCCTATATGGCAGAACTGTTACAGAAGAAATTTACACCGGAATACTGGCAGTACGCATATCCTTCGTATGACAATGAGTATTACGCAGGAAAAGGGTTTGTGTATAATCTGGAAGAAGTGGGGGACGGGTGGTTTTCCAGTACAGAGCCATTTGCGCCGATTGGAGACGATGCGATTGGAGAAAAAAGCCGGGAATCCATGGAAGAAATGGCGAAAATCTGTGAAGAAGAAGGGATTCAACTGGTGTTGTATTCTGCGCCGATGCCGGATTTTCGCTTGAATGCCGCAGGAGATTATGATAGCTTTGTCGGCCAGATGGAGGCGTTTGCGGAACGCATAGGCGCTGAATATGTAGACTTTAATTTATGCAGAGAGTCCTATTTGCCGTTAGATGGGAGTTGTTTTATGGATGACAACCATTTGAACGGGAAAGGTGCAGAACGATTCAGTCAGGTATTTGGAGAATATTTTACAGGAAGTCTGACAAAAGAAAAATTATTTTACGAGAGCTATCAGGAAAAGATGGAACAGGAATATCATGATGAGGTGTTGGGAATCATCTGTGCCCAGGAAGAAGGAGTAGAAGGAAGTTACTGGGTAGATGCGGTGACGGCCGAAGAAAGACCTGTCTATTACGCAGTCTATACGAAACCGAAAGGGGAAGAAGAGTATATGCTGTTACAGGGACCGTCAAGTGATTCTACCTTTGAAACGCCTAACGGACAGCACGGATATTTACACATTTGTGTTTATGGAGATGTGCAGGGAACAGAGTTGCTGCATCAAATGAAATGCAATTATTAGGATAGGTGGTCTGTGGAAAGAACAAGACAAAGAAGCGTTTTTGTTCAGTTGTAGGGAAGCTCCCTGAAAAGGGTTTTGATAAAAAGTGTTAGGAGGAAACAGAGATGGAATTTTTCTTGGAAAATGAAGAGGTAAGAGTGAAGGTATCCTCAAAAGCAGGGCAGATTGAAAGTATTTTCAATAAGAGAACGGGGAATGAACACTATTGGCAGTATGATTCTGCAGTGTGGCCCAGGAGGACATCGATCTGTTTTCCGGTATGCGGTCTCCTGACAGACGAGGAATATCGTTATGAAGGAAAAACTTATTCTTTGCCAAACCATGGTATTTTAAGGGAATACGACTTGGAAGTAAAGGAACATTCTTCGAATAAGGTAGTGTTACAATTCCGAGATAACGAAGAAACTAGGAAGTCTTATCCATTTCATTTTTGTTATACAGTAGAAGAGGAGCTGGAAGGAAATGCATTGGTTGTGAGATACACGGTTGAGAATACTGGGGAAGGGCCGATGTATTATGCGACAGGGTCCCATTATACCTATAACATGCCAATCGCAGCGGGAGAGAAACAGAGCGACTATGTATATCAGTTTGAGGGTGTTCAGAATGCAGGAAAACTGATTTCAGAAAATGGACAGATTGCAGGTAAAACAGACGACATTTTCCATGGTAAGGACTATTTGGCGTTGGCAGGAATGTTTGAGGATGGTTCCACGGTTCTGGATATGAAAGATATCTCATCTAATAAGATCACGATTCGTGGATTAAAGTCGGATGTAGCAACAGAAGTGATGTTTGAGGGATTTGATTATTGTGTATTGTGGGCCAAGCCGGGAGACTGTCCATTTGTGTGTATCGAACCGTGGACAGCTCCGGTAGACCAAAAAGGTCATGATAAAGACATCACAAAAAAGATGGGAATTACGAAGTTGGAACCTGGAGAGAAAAAGAGTTATCTGCAGAGAATCACAGTGCGCTGAATGAAGCTGAAAAACGCGGTAGGTAGGGAAGCGAAATTTAGGCGTAGAAAACGGATTTTTCAGGGAATTTAAAATTTTGTTACTTGCATAAAAAAGAAGAAGGAAACGCAGCGGTTTTCTGGCGGTTTCGTTAGCATTTTTTCAGGAAAACAGGCATATTCTGGGAGAAATGGAAGGAGGATATCCATTCTGGAAAAGGCTGGAAAATTGACAAGAAGAAAACAAATGGTATAATAAAAACACATGATTCTTTTTTCATAAAAAGGAGTGTTTTTATGCGCAAGGCAATAGTTTCTAATAAATCATATCTTGTAATTTCTCAGAGAACCGGAAAAGCATTGGATGTAGAAAATGCATCTGTAGAAAATGGAGCCCATTTAAAGGTTAATGCGATGAACTCCGAAAAGAACCAGCAGTGGAAGTTTGTCAAAGAAGGCGATTGCTACCGGCTGGTGAATGAAAATTCTGGTAAAGCAGCAGATATCATTGTGGCAGGACGTGAAAATGGCTCGTGGATGCATCAGTGGGATATTGCCAAATCAGAAAGCCAGCTTTGGATGGCGGAAGCACAGGAGGATGGAAGCTTCAAGCTGAAATCCAAGCTGTCGGGAAAATGTATCGATGTGGTGGGAATGTCCGATAAGGACGGCGCGCAGGTGCAGATTTGGGAAGATACGGATGGAGACAACCAAAAATGGCTGCTTCAGGAAGTAAAAACGCGCAGATCCTGCAAAAAGACCACAGAGAAAACCGAAGCGGCTGCAGTAGAGGTTCCAGCGAAAGAGAAGGTAGAAGCGGTTTCAGAGGCAAAGGCTGAAGCAGCAGTTGCATCTGTTGACAAAGCTGCAAAGAAACCTGCGGCAAAGACGGCGAAAAAGCCTGCGGCAAAAGCGGAAAAGAAACCGTCCACCAGAAAGCCGAGAGCCAAAAAGAGTGTAGAATAAATACAGGAAAGAACGGACGTTTCCAGAGGATAACTCTGGCTGCGTCCGTTTTTTGTAAAGAAAATCATAGAGCAGATTTCACTGTCATAATCAGCTCCTTTCTACCGTATAATGCAGTGACTGTATGGGAAAGTGGTGAGGGACTGATGATTATTCGGAAACGGCATATTTTTTTGGTGCTAGGCGCGGTTTTTTTGTTGGCAATGATCCCGGTGCTGTATACACATTTTTCTCCAGTAGCGGTAGCCACAGCCGCAGTGAACACGAACTGGGGATTGAGTTTTTAGGAAGAAGGAAAAACTCCGATAGGAAATGCGAGCCAGGATTTTTTGGACCAATATCAAGCCCATTATGTAGGGGATACTACACAAAAGAGAATTTATCTCACATTTGATGCCGGATATGAAAATGGATATACCGGCCAGATATTGGATGCACTGAAAAAACATAATGTAAAAGCGACGTTTTTTGTGGTAGGAAACTATTTGGAAACATCTCCGGACCTGGTGAAGAGGATGGTAGAAGAAGGGCATACTGTGGGAAATCATACAATGACGCACCCGGATATGTCCAAGATTTCAGATATGCAGTCGTTCTGTAAAGAGATTGAGCAATTGGAATCCTTATACCAGGAAGTCACCGGATGTGAACCGGTAAAATACTATCGTCCTCCACAGGGAAAGTTCAGCGAGCAGAACTTGGAATTTGCCAAAGAACTCGGGTATCATACCTTTTTCTGGAGTTTAGCTTATGTGGATTGGTATGTGGATAAACAACCGAGCCATGAAGAAGCTTTTGAAAAATTGACTGGACGTATCCATCCGGGAGCAATTGTGCTGCTGCACAGCACATCTCAGACAAATGCGGAGATTATGGATGAGTTGTTGACAAAATGGGAAACCATGGGATATACTTTTGGAACCTTGTCGGAATTGTGCTGAAAGGAAAGAAAGAAGATGTTTTGAAGAAAAGCAAGACTTTTTTGAAAAAATATGATAAAATACAAAAGGAAATATTTCCTGTAAGAGGCGGAAGAAAAGACAGGAAACTAGGAGGAACGTTCCATGGGGAACCCATACCGGGAAGAATTTGAAGAGATTTATCAAAGATATATCACGCGGCAGGGGAGCGCAGAACTTTTGGAGTGGCTTTCCAAAACGGATTTTTTCACTGCACCAGCAAGCTCAAAATTTCATTGTGCTTGCGAAAATGGACTTGTACAGCATAGTGTGAATGTCTACAAAGTATTGCGGGAACGTTATTTTGATCCGGCAAGTGATAATGAAGAAAGTTTTGCAATCTGTGGGTTGCTGCATGATATTTGCAAGACGCAGTTTTATAAGATATCGACCCGTAATGTAAAGAATGAAACGACCGGAGCATGGGAGAAACAACCGTTTTATATGGTGGAGGATAGTTTTCCCTATGGACATGGAGAAAAGAGCGTATTTTTGATTGAACGTTTTTTGCGATTAAAGACATCAGAAGCTATGGCGATCCGCTGGCATATGGGAGGCTTTGACGACAGTGCCAAAGGAGGAAGTTTTTCGGTAAGCTTAGCGTATGAAAGATATCCGATTGCCGTGAAGCTGCACTTGGCAGATTTGGAATCCACGTATCTGAGGGAGAAAGGGACTTCTTCGGTGGTGAAAAAATAAAATGGCCGCCAAGGAAATGCATAGCGAAAGCAGGACAGGAAAAAATATACCGGATAGAAAAATAAGGAGGTTGTGAAGAATGGTTGCAGATAACAGAAAAGTGGTATTAATTGGAACAGGGCTAGTAGGTATGAGTTATGCCTATGCTTTGTTGAATCAGAGTGTATGCAATGATTTAGTACTCATTGATATTGATAAGAAACGGGCAGCCGGGGAAGCGATGGACTTGAATCATGGTCTGGCGTTTTCCGGCGGGAACATGAAGATTTATGCGGGGGAATATTCTGATTGTGCAAACGCAGATATTGTTGCGATTTGTGCGGGAGTCGCTCAGAAGCCTGGAGAATCCAGATTAGATCTTTTGCAGCGGAATACAGAAGTGTTCCAGACGATCGTAGAACCGGTGATGGCTTCAGGATTCCAGGGGATTTTTCTGGTAGCAACCAACCCGGTAGATATTATGACACGAGTCACGCATAAACTTTCCGGGATGGATTCTTCTCAGGTTCTGGGGACTGGGACGGCATTGGATACTGCGCGGTTACGGTACCTGTTAGGGGATTATTTTTCTGTAGACCCCAGAAATGTGCATGCCTATGTGATCGGGGAGCATGGAGACAGTGAATTTGTACCGTGGTCACAGGCGATGCTTGCAACAAAGCCGATTCTCACGATTTGCGAGGAATCGCAAGGACGTTACAGTATGAAGGATATGGAAGGCATTAGCGAACAAGTCCGCTGTGCAGCGCAGAAGATTATTGAGGCAAAGCGTTCCACCTATTATGGGATTGGCATGGCAATGGTCCGTATTACAAGGGCGATCTTTGGGGATGAAAACAGCGTACTGACAGTATCATCCAGAATGCACGGATATTATGGAATGGAAGGCGTTTATATTGGCGTCCCCGGGATTGTATGCCGGAGAGGAGTACGCCACATCCTTTCCTTACGTTTGACAGACGAGGAACAGCAGAAGTTAAAACATTCTGCTGAGATTCTGGAAGAATATTATCACGGATTGAAATTATAAAGAGAAAAAGGATTCATCATACAGAATCCTAATACTGTGTAATCGATACGAAAAGAAATGAGAAGGCTGATGTAGGATTTCTGCATCAGCCTTTTTATATCTCATTCAGAAAAAGATTGTAAAAGGGAATAAACTCTTGTGTTGTTTGGTTAAGAATGGTATAATAAAAACAAATTTATATATTTATCTTTATATGGAGGATTCGATGCCAAAAGTTGCTTATTCTGAAGAAGAACGAGAACAGATCAGGATTGCCTTGATTGCCACAGGTCTTGATTTGATGGCAAAACAAGGAATACAACATACAACAGTGGAACAGATTTATAAAGCGGTAGGCATCTCACGTACATTTTTTTACTCATTTTTTCCGACAAAAGAGGATTTAATCGTGGAAAGTCTCTACCTTCAGCAACCTAAGGTGATCCAATTTGCGCAGAAGTTAATGGAAGATCCTGCATTGAGTTGGCGTGACGCAGTTAAACAATTTCTTTATTCTTGTTGTTATGGGGAGAAAAATGGGATTGCAGTTCTGACGATTGAGGAGCAACAACGGATTTTCCGGAGATTGTCGAAAGAAAGTTATCGGATATTTCGAGAAAGGCAATTTCAGCTTTTTGGGAGAATTTTGGAATGTTTTGGGATAAAAGCAAATAAGGAAAGAATTCAATTATTCACGAATTTAAGTTTAACGGTAATGATTGTCCAAAAAGCAATTCCGGATACTTTACCGTTATTTGTTCCAGAGGCAGCTGATGCAACAACTGACTTTCAGATCAATGCAATTGTGGATGCTTTGGAGAAGTTAAGAGAAACGTCTCCTTTTTCGGGACAAAGCAGATCCTAATCCATCCGGATATTATGTTTCGGCGTTATATTCCGGCGGTTTTTTTAACCTATAATAAAGATAAAATCTCGAAATTATCTTTATTTTAATGTTTTTTGCCCAATAAGCCTTAGATGTGTAAACAATAAGGATATTATTTATTTTTTAGGAGGAAAAAAGATGGGATTTTTCAGTAAATTATTTAAAGGGCCAGAAATCGATATGGAGAAAAGCAATGCAAACGCTAAAAAGATGCGGACATTATTTAATCAAGTGGTAGAGAAAGGGGACAGCTATCAGTTGATTTTTGGCTATACAGAAGATGTAAGTCGTTTTAATTACGGGTTTGTACATGGCAGCAAAACTAAAATCGGCAATTTAATTGTTGGATGGAACGAAAGTAGCCAGACAATTGTTGTAGTACCTACCGTTCCAGATCTTTCCGGTTGCGGTGACCCAACTTATTATCGCCGTTCCGAAATTTTGAAAGCCTATCGTAACAAATACCCTACGGATGCATTCATTATTTATCCAGATAAAAGAAGTTATATTGGAATCAATGCTTATGATTGGCTGGAAGATGAGTCGTTATATGTCTATGTATCACAGGAAAAAGAATTGGCAGCCTTTACAGATTTCTTTATGAATCGTTTTGCGACAAAGTGAGGGGAACTATGCCTTTGAGAGAACTTGGAGTAATCTTATTGGTCCTTGTGGTGATATTTGTGTTTGGTCAGCTTTGGTTTCATTTTGTAGAGACTTTGCTGCGTTGGTTAAAAAAACTTTTTGTGCGCCATAAAGAGCCCTCAAAATGGCATCCGCTTCCAGTGGAACAGGAGGAGAACAGCGATGTTTGATATTGAAGAAATTCAGAGACGAGCGCAGAGGGCCAGCCAGAAAGCCTCGGATGCGCTCCAGGAGTCTATGGCAAAAAGTGAAGAACTTATCCAGAAAATGAATCAGCAGGAATCAAAAGCGGAAGATACCACTGCGGTATTGTCGGAAGAAGAACAGATCGCTGCAAATGCACAGAAACAGGTGGAAATTTTAGGTCAGATATTTGGAGCAGACGGTATGGCGCAGATGGCCGCAAGTGAAGAAATTTTGCAAAACATGGTGAATGAAAAAGTTGCCGAAGCATCGGCATTCCATGTGAATGCCATGATGGAACAGTTATTTGGTGAAGAAATGGGAGTTATTTCGGCGGCAATGGAAACATTAGCTATGGAAGAGAATGGCGAGAGTGGGGAGGAAGAACTGGAAATAACTCAAGAATCGGAAGAAAAATTGTATCTCTTATTGGACGAAACGATGGCACGGATCGAAGCTTTGCCGGAACCTCGACCAATCCCATACGGAAAAGATGAATCCCAATGGGAACGGTTTGGAATCCTGTTGTCTGGGATAATTTCCAAGCTTAATAACCATAGTTTAGATGGAATGGATGTAGAAGAACATATCCCTGTTTTAGAACAACAGATTGTGTCATTAGTGCGCCGATCTTGGGGGATTAACGGACGCAGCGATTTGCTGGATAT
>CALWKP010000038.1 GCA_944381295.1 uncultured Clostridia bacterium
ATTAACTGCCACTGCCCGTCGTTCCAGCGGTAACAGGCATGCTCCTCCTTGAGCGTGCGCCGCGTCCCACGGACATAGTGGACGGACAGCGAACGGGAAAACCGATAACGTTCACTGTCCAGAGAAAAAGAATATTCCACCATCGTTGGAAGATCATCCGGCGCAGAGGTGGTGCGCATGCTGTTCCAACTGCGTTTCCCGCCGGTCGCCCGGCAGTACAGTGCAAAACACATGGCGTCCAAAATCGTGGTTTTTCCGCCGCCGGTAGCGCCAGTGATCAGGAAAATAGGGCGGTCACCTAACAGGGTAAAATCTACGCAAGTTTCTTCCAGATAGGGGCCGAAAGCCTGCATGGTTACTTGGAGCGGTTTCATAGGCAATCCTTTCCGAATCAGGCTTCATGGAAAAAGATGATGATGTTTTGATAACTTCCATCTTTCATGAGAAAGCCGTTAGGAATGGTCCCAATCGCCCGAAATCCAAGCTGGAGGTAAAGCGAGATCGCGGGGATATTGGAAGCGACTACGGCGTTGAATTGAAGCCCGGTAAACCCGCAGGGGGAAAGGGAAGACAATGCGTGCCGGACAAGCTTTTCACCGATTCCCTGGCCTTTATGAGACTGATCTACGGCGAAAGAGGCGTTGGCAATATGCGCACAGCGTCCAATATTGTTAGGGTGCAGCACATACATCCCCACAACGCTGTCGCCATCATAGGCACATGCTGCTAACGTCTGTTGTTCCAGATAGGCCCGCATATCCTCCTGGCTCAGGAGTTCCATACCGGGAAATGCGACTCCCTGATCAACCACCTGGTTCCAAATTTCTGTCATTTTAGGGATATCTTTTTCTTGATATTCCCGAACTGTAATTTCCAAAAGAAAGCCTCCTTATTGATAGGGATCATCCATCTGACGGATGTCCCGAAGCAGGGAACGGAAAAAATCCAAATCCTCTGGAGAGGGGGATTCCCCACACACCTGCTCGAAAAATTGCGTGAATAAAAAAGAATCATCAACGCGCCGCCGCAGTAATTGGTTGCGCAATTCCGAGGATTCCGCAGATGGGGCTGACAGCCAGCCGCAGCGGATTCCCAGTAAATTGGGAAAATATGGGCGGAGCTGTTCCGCCGGCATATAAATCGGGTCATTTCCTTGAATCTCAAGGTAAAGATAATCGTCACTCGGGGAGTTCTTTCCGGCAGACAACAGTTCTTCCATCGTTCCGGAAAGCGTACGCATATCATGCAGTGGGCAAATCGGGATTTCCTGGAGGGAAAACGACGTCCCCTCAAATTCAACCAGGGAAAAGCTTTTGCGCTGACGTTCCTCGTCGAAGGAATATTTCAGCGGAGATCCGGAATACCGTGCATTAGCGCCTACTGGCTGCGGGGAGTGAAGATGCCCTAACGCGACGTAATCAAAGCCGGTAAAAGCCGAGGGGTCCACTTCTCCTGCGCCGCCGACATACAAAGGACTTTCCGATTCGCACAAGGAGCTTCCGGCGGCAAAGCAATGTGCCGCCAATAAATGGACTGCGCCAGGTTCCAAGGACTCCCGTACCTTGTCCAAGAGCGCACGATAGGCGTCTGAAAAACCTCGCAGCGAATCATCCTGAAGCAAGTCCCGAATCTGGACAGGTTCGCAGTATGGAAGCAAGTACAAATGATATTCTGTGCCTCCAGAGGAGATTTTTACCGGGGAAAAGACATCCTGTGGAGAGGTGGCAAAATAAATCCCGCTTTCGCGGAGCATGTCCGCACCCAAAGTGAACCTTCCAGCGCCGTCGTGATTACCGGAAACTGCCGCCAATGGAATCTTGCGGCGATGCAGCTCCGAAAGCACCTGATCAAACAGCCGAATCGCTTGTACAGGGGCAACCTGACGGTCATAGATATCCCCTGAGATCAGGACAAGGTCAGGCGGATCACGGTCCAACAGCGGAAGAAATACCTGATGAATAAAATATTCCTGGTCAGGAAGGAGAGAGCGTCCATATAACATGCGCCCCAAATGCCAGTCGGAAGTATGCAGCAGTTTCATAAATATTCTTTTCCTTTTTTCGCATCCGGATTTGCAATGGCAATTTCATTAAATAGCGACTGGTAAGCTCCGGTGATCCGGCGGTCAATATGTAGACTTCCAAAGAACCACCGTTCAAATTGGATGTTTTTTACGAGCTGCTCAAAAAACATTTCTAGTTCATTTTTTTCCCGGCTGTAATCCTGACGGTTCAAATCCATCCGCGGAGCCGGCGAATGTGTAATGATATAATCGACTTTTTTCCCATACCGGTTCAAGTTTTGAATACCTTCCGACATCTCGCTCAAAAAAGGCATTTCTTCCGGCCACCATTTTCCCATATCCGCATACATCTGTTTGTCGCGGCTCTCGCCGCCGCCGAAAGTGAACAGGGTTTTTCCTTCCAGTTCAAATACCTGCCCACGCATTAAATGACGGATATTCCCAGTGATCTGCTGGACTTTTCCACCGTTCCATTCCGTTACCGGATATTTTGCCAACAGATCATAGTTTTCATGACAGCCATCTACAAATAGGATATCATATTTCTTTTTGGAGAGACGTTCCAGAATCCGTTCCTCCTGTTTGTCCCCGTTCCATAAATATCCGAAATCCCCGCAGATAATCAGGGAATCCCCCTTTTTTAGTTTGCGCAGTTTTGGGGAATCAAACCTTTCCGGTAATCCATGGGTATCTCCTGTAATCGTAATCAAAATTTGTCCCTCACATTCCATTCTGCACTTTATCTTTTCAGCCGAAACTGGTATACTTAAAAAAGCACATTTCTTTCTTATTTTAATCATACCATATCGGAGGAAAAAGTTCCATGAAAAAAATCTTCTTTCCCATGTTGCTCACGCTGCTCCTAATCATGGGCTCAATGGGTTCCGCAGTTAACGCAGCGGTGTTCAACATAGATTTTGAAACGACATCCAAAGGGATTCAACTGGTGAATCTCGATACAGGGACAGTAGTTTATCAAAAAAATGCGACGGAAAAACTGGAACCTGCATCTACGACAAAAATTATGACCTACATAGTGGCGGTAGAAAACATTCCAGATCTGGAAGGAACACAGATCACCGTGACGGAAGAAGTGGTTACCGACCTGTTAGGGACAGGAAGTTCCCTGGCTGGTGTGAAGGAAGGAGAAATCCTGACAGCGCTGCAGTTGCTGAATTGTATGATGGTTCCCTCGGGGAATGATGCAGCATTGGCATTGGCGTATTACCTTGGGAATGGAGACCCACAGAAATTTGTAGACATGATGAACGAAAAGGCAGAAGAACTTGGATGTACCAATACACATTTCATGAATCCTCATGGGCTGCACGATGAGAACCACTATACTACCGCAGAAGATCTTTGTAAAATTACAGAATATGCGTTGACATTGCCCTATTTTTCGGAGATCACGTCCCAGACGTATTATGAAATCCCGGCTACAAATGTGTCGCCGGAACCGCGGTATGTTTATACCACAAACATGCTTATCAGTCAGAATGCAGGAGGAGAATATTATTATCGGTATTGTAAAGGAATCAAGACCGGTTCCCATGACCAAGCAGGATACTGTCTGGTATCCACGGCAGTAAAAAATGGGTACAGCTATCTGTGCGTGACATTAGGTGCGCCGAGTGTGGATTCTAATGGGAATAAGGTTGTAACAAACGGTGCGTTTGTTGACACAAAGGCTCTGTATGAATGGGCGTTTGACAGTCTGGAGATCAAGACGGTACTCGATAAGAATAAGAGCGTGTGTGATATTCCGCTGGAATTGGCATGGAATCAGGATACCTTATTGCTGGTTCCGGAAAAAAATTATTCGACCATTTTGCCGGAGGACGTTTCGGAAACCAGCGTGATTATCACGCCGCATCTTCCGGAGAGCGTGGAAGCTCCGGTAAAAAAGGGCCAGGTTATTGGTACGGCGACGTTGAGTTATGCCAATCAGGTGTTGACAGAGATCAACCTGGTAGCGGCGGAATCGGTAGAGCGTAGCGAACTGTTGAATTCTGCCAAGACGGCAAAAGAGATTTTCAGTTCAACATGGTTTATTGTAATTGCAGTGATTATAGTAGCATTAGTGTTGATTTATATCATTCTGACGATGATTTATAACCGGAAAAAGAAAAATCTTCGCAAGGTGAAAAAATATCGCAAAATGTAATTTTATGGGAGAAAAAGGATACGATGAACGAGAAAGAAGTTGCAGAGATCCGGAGAAGATTTCGTGCTGAAAAAAGCAATATCACCCGTGTGAGAGTATGTTATGTCAATGAAAAGAAAGAGGTCATTTCGCAGTTCAGCCAATCTTTGGCGCTGACGGAACAGGAAGAATCGGAACAAATATTGGGATGTTTGAAGCGTTCGCTTTCGGGGACTTTAGGAAAAAACCTGATTGATATTTCATTTTCGACACAGCAGGTAGCAGGTGGGGAGGAACATGGATTGCTGATGGCGTTAAAAGATTCGTCGCGGGAAAATGAAGAAGCGGTTCAGGAATTTTACCGCAGGGTAACGGAACATCTGGTGATGGAAGGAAGCTATATGATCCTTCTGGCGCACGATACCTATGATGTGCCTTATCGCTCCAAAGATGGCGAAAAGCAGGAGGATGCTTCTTCTGAGGTGTTTTCCTATATTGTATGCAGTATCTGTCCAGTGAAGATGACAAAGCCGGCGTTAAGCTATTTTGCCAGTGATAATTTGCTGCACAGCCGGGCGGCGGATTGGATTGTAGGGGCACCGGAACTGGGTTTTTTATTCCCGGCGTTTGATGACCGCAGTACAAACCTTTATAATGCGCTGTATTATTCACGTAACGCAGCGGAAAACCATGAGGAATTTACAGATGCCATCTTTTGCAGTGAACTTCCGATGCCCGCGACAGAACAAAAGGAAACTTTCGGAACGATGTTGGAAGAAACCTTGGGAAACGATTGCAGTTATGATGTAGTGCAGGCGGTACAAGGACAAATTTATGGAATTTTGGAAGAACATAAAGCCAACCGTGACGAAGAAATGCCTGTTCTGACAAAGAGCGAAGTCAAGAGGGTATTGGAAACCTGTGGAGCGCCGCAGGAACGGATGGAAGATTTTGAAGAAAAGTATGACGAAGTATTTGGAGCGGATGCAGAGATTGCAGCGAGGAACCTGGTGGACGGGAAATTCCAAGTGAGTACTCCGGACGTAACGATTCAGGTGAAACCAGAACACAGCGATCTGATTGAGACGAGAGTAATTAATGGGATTCAATATATTCTGATCCGGGCGGACGGCGGGGTAAAAGTGAATGGGATCGGCATCCATATTTCGTCAGAAGATGACCAATAAGAAGATGTAGGAAAAGAATATTCTTAAATTTCGCAATAAAGAAAACAGGGAAAACTGCTATGGAATGTAAATTTACGATTCCATAGCAGTTTTGTTTATTCTATTCAATAGACACGGTGAAAATTTTCTTAACTTAGCGGTGAATATTTAGGAGATTGTAAAAGGACCCTTGCATGTGACGTAACGTCATGAAG
>CALWKP010000039.1 GCA_944381295.1 uncultured Clostridia bacterium
GTACCCAACTGCATCGCCGCAGTGATGGCACAGATTTGGTTGTTTCCTTCTGCTAAAGAACAAATTTCCTGTCCAAAGACACTGGAGAATGTACTTCCGGAAGGGTCGGATTCTCCTGTTTCTATATCGAAGCGGGATACCCCATGGAATCCATCCGCGCGTTTTTCAGCAAACGGATATCCTTTCCCTTTTGAGGTCAGCACATGCAGCAATACCGGATGATCGATCTTTTTCGCATTTTCCAAAACATCGATGAGTTCTTCGATATTATGGCCGTCAAACGGGCCATAATAGGCAAATCCCAGATCTTCAAAAATCGTGCTGTTATAAATCACTTGTTTTACGATCGATTTTGACTTCTTTAAAATGCCATGCAGAGGACGTCCCAAAACAGGCATCCAGTTGAGGGTGTTCTCCACGTTTCCCTTGACTTTCAAATATCCGGGTTTTGTGCGAATATAAGCCAAATATCGGGCCATGGATCCGACGTTCCTGGAGATTGACATTTTATTGTCATTTAGAATAACAATAAAATTTTTATTGAACCGGCCGGCGTTATTCAACCCTTCATAAGCAAGGCCTCCGCTTAAAGCTCCATCCCCGATCACCGCGACAACATGTCCCGGTTCACCACGCATTTTTTTAGCACTTGCCAACCCTAATGCAACTGAAATGGACGTGCTGCTGTGCCCAGAATTAAAGGGATCATAAGCACTTTCTTTATGGTTCGGATAGCCCGAAAGGCCGTCACGTGTCCGGATTGTTGCAATCTGGTCACGGCGGCCTGTTAAGATCTTATGAGTATAGCACTGATGTCCAACATCCCACACGATCTGGTCCTGCGGAACTTGAAATACTTTGTGCAGAGCAACTGTCAACTCCACAACCCCAAGATTAGAGGAAAGATGTCCACCATTCGTGGAAACTGTTTTAATAATCTTACTACGTATCTCTGCACATAATTGGTTCAATTCATTGACCGAAAGGCCTTTGAGGTCCTTGGGGGAATTGATCCGATCCAATAGACGGCCCATAAAAGCCCCCCTATTCCCTACGATGAAATTTCTCAGTTAACGTTGCATTTTATTGCGCTAAACCACAATGCAGTTTTGCTGCCGTTACAGTATTTTTCAGCAACATTGCAATCGTCATAGGACCTACACCGCCCGGAACGGGAGTAATATAAGAAGCTATCGGCTCTACCGCTGTAAAATCAACGTCACCGCATAACTTTCCGTTTTCATCACGATTCATTCCTACATCAATGACCACAGCACCAGGTTTCACCATATCCGCTGTAATGAATTTCGCTTTTCCTACGGCAGAGACTAAAATATCTGCACCTCTGCATACAGACGGAAGATCCGCTGTTTTGCTGTGGCAAACTGTGACTGTACCATTTTGATGCAGCAGAAGCATTGCCATCGGTTTCCCCACAATATTGCTGCGTCCTACTACTACGCAATTTTTTCCTGCAACTTCAATTCCCTCTGAGCGGAGAAGCTCCATTACTCCTGCAGGAGTACAAGGCAGGAAATGAAAATTTCCTATCATGATTCTTCCAACATTGGACTCATGAAATGCATCCACGTCTTTTCCTGGATCAATCGCTTCGATAACTGCTTTTTCATCCAGTCCTTTCGGTAATGGTAACTGTACCAAAATTCCATCAATATCTTGCTTCTTATTCAAAACTTGAATAAGATCCAGCAACTCCTGTTGTGTAGTTTCTGCTGGAAGTGCGTATTCTTCTGAATAAATTCCTGCTTCTGCACATGCTTTTTTCTTATTATTCACATAAGTCCTGGAAGCAGGGTCATTTCCAACAATCACAACCGCTAATCCAGGAGTAACACCATCCCGCTCCTGAAGTTCTGCAACTTCCTGTGCAACTTCTGCGCGGACAGTTGCCGCAATTGCCTTTCCATCTATCAATTTTGCCATTGCTATTCCTCCTCAACGTAATCTCATTCGTCCCCATTTTTGACAGTGTCTTCGAAAGCATTTTCTGAGTCTTGTTGTTGATCTACATCCGTCTCTTCAATCTCCGGACTTGAAATTTCTTCAGAAAGAGAACTTGTCATCTGTTGTTTTTCCGCATCTTCGTCAATTTCTGAAGTATTTCCTTCCTCTGTTTTTTCTCCAGCCTCTTCTTTTAGAGCTTCACTGACATCCATATCCTCAAAAATTGTACTCGGTCCTTGAAGGATTTCTTCTTGAGAGATTTCATCCCTGATACCATTTAACTCCATTACTTTGGCAGAACCACAGCCGGACAAGCTTGTCCGCTTGCGGAACACAACCAACAACACCACGCCCGCCAATACAGATGCAGCAGCTACCAATTGAGATACCCTCAGATCCAGGAACGGGGTAATCAAACTGTCGGTACGCAATCCTTCGATAAAAAATCTTCCAATTCCATACCAAATTATGTAGCCAAGGAATACCTGGCCATCATAACGGCGGAATTTCCGGCTGAAAATATGCAACAAGATAAATCCTACAAGACACCAAAGAGATTCATATAAAAAGCACGGATGTACTGGATTTTGAGAAACCAATTGTGTGTTCTCACTCATCATTCCCCATGGAAGGCTTGTTTCACTGCCAAAAGCTTCCTGGTTGACATAATTTCCCCAACGACCAATACATTGCCCAATTAAAAATCCTAACGAAGCCAAATCCAACACAGCAAACACTTTCAGTTTGCGGAACTTCGCCATAAGGCCTCCACATAGAAGTCCCCCGATTACACCGCCATAGATTCCTAAACCACCATCACGAATGGCAAAAATCTTCATTGGATCATTAATATACATGTCGCCCGGATAGAACAATACGTAATATAGCCGTGCGCCAATAATTCCGCCGATTAATCCTACTAAAACCGTATCTATGAGCCTATCTTGATCAATTCGAAATTTTTTGCAGCTTTTCATCGCGTACAAAAATGCCAGCAGTACACCGAGCGCAATGAGTATTCCATACCACTCAATGGAAAAATTTCCTATCGTGAACGCAGTACGATTCACATCAAATTCCATTCCCAAATAAGGGACTTGTACATGATACATGGCCAAAACCTCCTAATCAATCAACGGGCAATACAATAGATAGTACCGATTTTTCCGGATCCATCTGTTCGGTCAACCGTCGCTGTACATCCTCAAATTTCACTTCTGCAATATCGTCGATACACTGGAATAATTCACGACCTGCAAAAGTGAGCGATACCATTGCATTGGCAATCGTTTCGGAACTGTTTAAAGAAGCTATATTTCGTCCATAGACAGCCTTTTTAGCCCGATGAAACGCTTCTTCGGAAATCCCTTCCTTACGCAGACGCGCAATCTCTGCCGTTATTTCATCTGCCACTTTGTCAGGATCTTTCGATTCCCCTGAGAAAATTACCGTTGCATAACCGGGGCCTTCAAAATATTCTGTTCCAAACGAAGATTCGTTGATCAGTCCCTCATCAAGAAGTTTCCTGAACAAAGGCGAAGCATCCGAAGCAATCATTTCCAAAAGGATGTCTGTTTCAACAATCTTTTTTGCTGAAATACGACCTTCCACCTTTTCCTTGAACCCAAATTGGAATAACGGTACTGCTACTGACAGTTTCTGTTCCACACGATGACGGAGTACATCTTCCGGTTCTTTCACACCCACTCTCTCCACAAATACAGGTTCTGAGGGTTTCAGCATCCGGTCGGCAAGTTCTATCACCTTTTCAGGGTCAATATTTCCTGCCACACAGAGGACCATATTATTCAAATTATAAAAAGTACGGTAACACCGGTAAAGATATTCCGGTGTGATTTTTGCAATACTCTCTACGGTTCCCGCAATATCGATTTTCACAGGATGGTTGTAGTACATGGCCTCCAACATATTGAAAAGCACACGCCATTGAGGGTCATCGTCATACATTCTGATTTCCTGCCCGATAATCCCTTGTTCTTTCTGCACGGTTTGCTCCGTGAAATAGGGCGATTGGACAAAATCAAGCAAAATTTCCAAGGACTCATAAACGTTCTCTGTACAGGAAAACAGATAGCAAGTCATATCAAAGCTTGTATAAGCATTTGCACTTGCTCCTGTTTTTGCATACCGTGAAAATGCATCCCCATCTTCGCTTTCAAACAGCTTATGTTCCAAAAAATGCGCAATTCCCTCTGGAACCGTACACGAATCCTTCTCATCAGACCTTTTAAACGTGGTATCAACAGACCCATATTTGGTCCCAAAAACAGCATAGGTGGAATGGCTGTTCTCTTTTGGATATACAAAAATTTGAAGCCCGGATGGATGTTTCATTTCATAATAGGAATCGCCCGTCCTTTGGCTTGTGACTTGTTTCATATTCATGCAGTCTTTTCCTCGCTTCCAACCAGTCTATATTCTGTATCCAAAGCAATCTTTTTGGCAGCCAACATGACTTCTTCTTTTGTCACCGCATTTACCGCATCCACTGCTTCTTCCGGAGACAGGACATTTTGGCTGAATGTTTGGGCTGCATACCAGCTTTCAATTGCTCCGAGATAATCTCCAACTGTGCGGAAGCTGTTACACATACTCAATTTGGCTGCTGTCAGTTCTTCTTCACTGAAATTTCCACTTCTGATTTCTTCCAATTGATGAAGAATTTCTTTTACTGCTTTATCGATATTCTTTGTTTCTACACCGCTCTCTACCAGCATAATCCCTTTATTCCACTGAAAACGTGCAGAACAATAATAGCACAGACTCATCTTTTCGCGCACATTCACAAAAAGCTTCGAGTGCGGTGTACCCCCAAAAACAGCTGCCATCAAACGGAACGCCATCAATTCTTTTTCATCAAGAGTTCCTATCCGGAATCCGATTACTAGTTTTGACTGCGCTACAGCCATTTCTTCTGTACAATATTTGACCGGACTGGATGCGTCTGACAATTTTG